>CALUFN010000003.1 GCA_944319945.1 uncultured Prevotella sp. | reverse complement strand
CCAGGATCAAACTCTACATTGTATAATTTCTTTCTTAATAACTTGTACCTTCAAGACACGCCTCGGGATCTCTTACACCCCTGCGCCGCTCCCCTATTTAATAAGGAGACGATGCGCCGCGTGCCCGCTGCTATCCTCGTCTGTGTCAGTCTTTCAAAGAACTCATTTTTGCTTATCGCATTCGTTTGGAAGCGAAAGCGAGTGCAAAGGTAATGCCTTTATCCCAAACTTGCAAATATTTTAGAAAGAATTTTTCAAAAACAATACATTTTCGCTACATTATTGATTTAAATCAATCAAAATCAGCTTATAGAGTCGAAAATTAGTGAACAAAACACACTTTTAGGATTAACAGCTCATAATGGTGATAAAGGCGAACTTTTACGGTATAATAAGGGGCTGATTTGAACATTTTTCCAAAAGGCTACATTTAAGTTCATAAAAGGATGCCTATTAAAAGATAAAAGGTTACCTATTGTGAGACAAAAGGTAACCTTAATAACACCGCCAGTTAGGGGTGCTTGTCAATGAATATAATTCTTAAGCTCATGCATTGCAGGAAGCAGCTTTCCCGTTTCATTGTCGAACAAGCCGCGATTGATCCAACTCTTTATTACCGGACGGCCCGACTCATTCTCTTCGGGGAACCACCAAAAGAGGCCGACTACATCATCATGCTTGCCGAGCATGGTTACGAGCTCTTCGGTAAAACGGCGCTGACCGCCAACGCTGATAGGGTAAAGATCGCCGTAATGATTAGGATCAGGCTCCCACTTGTCGTTTTTATGAGAATAATAAAACGCCGTCTCGACAATCATCACCGGCTTGCCGAACTCCGTTTTAAGGCTGTCGAGCACAGTGTCAAGATGTTTCACCGTGCCGTGCCACATCGGATAATAACTTAAGCCGATGACGTCATAGTCGAGTTTGCCTTTTGCCAACTTGTCATAATATGCCTGAGTGGTAAGCCAGTCTTGCGCATGTTCAGTGTGGATTATGAGGCGTGCCTTAGGGCAAACTTCGCGGCACGCCTTAACCCCGGCCTTAAGAAAAGTGAGCAGCGCGTCCCAGTTGTCATCCTTCATCGGGTCGACCTTGCCCGTAGGCCATAAGGTGCCGAACGTGATTTCGTTGCCCACCTGGATGAGATCAGGCTCTGCGCCCGCTGCGACCAAAGCCGTAAGGCTGTTGAAGGTGTGGCTGTAAACCGAATCTGCCAATATGCGTATCTGCTCTTCACGATTTTTACCCTTCACTGCATCAGCCAATGTTGCCGGCATAAATTGCTTACCGGGATCGGCCCAGGTATCGGAATAGTGGAAATCGAGCATCAGCTTAAAGCCGTGATTCTTTATCTGCTTACATAGGCCGACCACATAATCGAGATCTTGGCACACACCCTCGTCTTTGTTTGCCTGCGGAGCATTGTCAGGATTGACGAAAAGCCGTACGCGCATGGCGTTCCATCCCGACTCCTTGAAAATCTCATAAGGGCATGCGGCCCGGCCGTCCTTATTCTTATAAACCGTGCCGTTGGCCTTATAAGCAGGCAACAGGGAGATGTCACCGCCCAAATATCTTTGGGCGTAACCGTTCACACCGAGTATCAGCGCAAACAAAAAAGCGATGCATTTTTTCATGATATATAAAATTAGTGTTGATAATTCAGCGAAAATAAAGCAGCTGATTATTTACGTACGAAACAGCCAATAACATTTCGCCACGCCTTAATCATCTCAAAACTATGCCCGTAAACATACGTCCGGAGCGGGCACCGAGCCTGCGGGCCGAGAAATAGTCGGCATAATCAGAATACGTGCAAACGTCAGACACATATACATTAATGTCAGGCACACCCATAGACGTAAGTTGCATGAGGTTACACTTCTTCAGGTCCACATGCCACTTGTCCTTGCGCGAGCTTATGGCATCCATATCGAAACCTGCCGAGGCGAACTCATCATAGACGTCATCGCCAACCTCAAAAGCATCAAGCGATATGCCCGGACCTATGACGGCACGCAGGCATTCGGGGCGGGAATGGTATGACAGGCGCATCGACATGACAGCCTTTTGCACAATCCGCTTAACCGTGCCGCGCCACCCTGCATGCACGGCGGCGGCGGCATGGTGCTCAGGATCATAAATTATGACGGGTATGCAGTCAGCCGTGGATACGCCTATGCAAACACCGGCCACTGACGTGGTAAGCGCATCAACGCCTTCAAGAACAAGGGTTTTGACTTCTGGCGGTAGAGACAGGAAATCTTCACCTATCTGCCTAACCTCGTCGCCATGAGTTTGGTGAGGCATTACGACATTATCAACGTCTATGCCCAACTCGCGGCCCAACAGCTCAAGATTCTCCCTGACGTGCGCCTCATCGTCACCGCAATAACGGTTGATGTTGAATGTTGCATACGCGCCACCGCTCATCCCGCCGTGGCGCGTAGTGCTGAACGCCGTCACCGAAGGGGAAATCTCATAATATCTTATAAACTCACGATTCATTACTTATTTATATATAAAGACACGGCCGACGACGGACGCGGCACACACGGTAATCCGCTTTCAGAAAAACGACGAAAGCATCTCGCCCCGAGTCACGGCCTACGAATCCTCCTCGACATCTTCAATCTCAATGTCGTCTTCGTCGATAAACTCGATCTCGTCCTCACCTTCCTCGCGCAGCTCTTCCGGCAACACCGCAAGCTCCTTGTCACGATGAACGAGAGTGTCTTCGGACGTTATCTCCCTCAGTTTGTTGCTTTCACTGTTAAGCTCGCGCCATAACACGTCTTTCAGTTCGCCAAGCCCCTGCCCCGTAACGGCCGAGATGAAAACTACCGGAATATCGCCGGGTATGGTTTCCTTAAGCATATCAATGAGTTCGTCGTCGAGCAAATCACACTTTGTCACAGCTAACACACGATGCTTGTCGAGCATCTCAGGATTAAAATTCTCAAGTTCGCCAAGTAGAATTTCATACTCCTTCTTGATATCATCAGTGTCGCCGGGAACCATGAACAACAATAACGAGTTGCGCTCGATGTGGCGCAAAAAACGCAGCCCGAGCCCCTTACCCTCGCTTGCGCCCTCGATGATGCCTGGGATATCGGCCATCACGAACGACTGGCGGTCGTGGTAACTGACGATACCCAACGACGGCTCAAGCGTAGTAAAAGGATAATTGGCAATCTTAGGACGTGCGCTCGACAAGGCCGAAAGCAACGTGCTCTTGCCAGCATTAGGGAATCCAACAAGCCCCACGTCGGCAAGCAGTTTCAACTCAAGTATGACGGTCATCTCCTCCATAGGCTCGCCTGGCTGCGCGAAGCGCGGTGCCTGATTAGTGGATGTACGGAACTGGAAATTGCCCAATCCCCCACGCCCGCCCTTGAGCAGCATCACGGTCTGCCCGTCATAGGTAACGTCGCATATATATTTGCCCGTTTCAGCGTTATAGACCACCGTGCCGCAGGGCACGTCGATATAAACGTCTTTACCGTCGGTGCCGTGGCATTTGTCCTTACCCCCGTTGCCGCCGTGCTCGGCAAACACGTGCCGCTGGTATTTCAGATGGAGCAGAGTCCAATAATTATGATTTCCGCGAAGATAGACGCTACCCCCCCTGCCGCCGTCGCCGCCGTCGGGACCGCCGTTGGGCTGGTATTTAGCATGTCTCAAGTGCATAGACCCGCGTCCGCCCTTACCTGAGCGGCAATAAATCTTTACGTAGTCAACAAAATTAGATTCGGGCATAAAATATAATGGATTAAGAGTTAAGTATTAAGGATTAAGAGTTGACACTAATACCTCATTGCGACAATTACATATTACACAAATAAATCAACCCTTAATCCTTAATTAGTTTAAATGTTGTCAATCACATTGCAGATGTCGGCGAAAATGCGGTCAAGCTCGCCCAAACCGTTGATGTGGTGGTGAAGATTTTCCTTCTTATACCATTCTATGAGCGGAGCAGTCTGATTATGATACACGTCGAGACGCTTCTTTATCGTGTCCTCGTTGTCGTCCGAGCGTCCGCACTCCTGTCCTCGCTTCAGCAAGCGCTTCATAAGTTCGTCTTCGGGAACATCCAGCTCTATCATCGCCGCCACCTTATGGCCACGCTCTGAAAGCATCTTCTTCAAGGCCTCTGCCTGAGGTATGGTGCGGGGGAATCCATCGAAGATTACGCCCTCGTGCTCTTTACCGAAGCCGTCGTAAACACTTGCGAGAATGTCTATCATGAGTCCGTCAGGTATCAACTGACCGTTATCGATATACTGCTTCGCAGTCTTTCCCAAATCCGTACCGTTTTTGATTTCATTGCGGAGCACGTCGCCTGTGGATATGTGGCCGAAACCGTACTTCTTAATCATCAAGTCGCTTTGCGTGCCCTTGCCTGAACCGGGCGCGCCGAAAATAACAATATTCTTCATACTTAAATAACAAAATAAAAATATTTGATTATCACTCTTCAACCAGAGTATATATGTCGCGTAAGTTACGCCCCTGCTGGTCATAGTCAAGACCGTAACCTACGATAAAGTCATTGGGTATCTCCATAGCCACGTAATCGATGTCGAGGTCGACCGTAAGTTTTTCAGGTTTAAGCAGAAGCGTGCATATATGCACCGACTCGGGATTACGCGTGCCCAACGTCTCAAGCATACGCTTCATGGTAAGTCCCGACTCTACGATGTCTTCAACAATGATAATGGTTCTTCCGGAAATATCCTCGTTGATACCTATTACTTCCTTTATCTTTCCCGTCGACATCGTGCCCTGATACGAAGCGAGCTTGACAAACGAAATCTCGCACGGGATGTTGACCATCCTCATCAGGTCGGCAGCAAAAACGAACGAGCCGTTAAGCACGGCAAGGAACAACGGGTTCTTACCAGCCATGTCTTCGTTTATCCTATCGGCAACGGCTTTCACCCTTGCCCTTATTTGTTCTTCCGTATATGATATCTTGAAAGTCTTGTCGTGGATTTTTACTGTTGACATATCTATTTTTGAATATTTTGGTACAAAATTACTAAAAATATGTCGAACATTGATAAGTGATTAGCATTAATTTTGTATTTTTGCACTGATGAAGATTTTTACAGGAGCTCAGATCCGAGAGCTTGACAAATACACGATAGAGCACGAACCCGTCAATTCAATCGACTTGATGGAGCGTGCGGCAAAAGCGATAACACGCTCAATCACAGAGACGTGGAGTAAGGATGTGCCCGTAGTTGTTTTCGCCGGACCGGGCAACAACGGAGGCGACGCGTTGGCCGTGGCAAGGATGCTTGCCGAACAAGACTATGCCGTGAGCACGTACCTGTTCAACATCAACGGAGCATTGTCTGACGACTGTGCGAAAAACAAGGACCGCATAACCGAATGCAAGACCATGAAGGCCTTCATCGAGGTGACAAACGAGTTTGACCCGCCGAAGCTAGAAAAAGGCACGCTGGTTGTCGACGGCTTATTCGGCTCGGGCCTCAACAAACCGCTTTCAGGCGGCTTCGCGTCGTTGGTAAAATACATAAACCAGTCACAGGCTACGGTAGTAAGCATCGACATACCGTCGGGACTGATGACCGAAGACAACACGTACAACGTAAAGTCGAACATCATAAGGGCCGACGTTACACTGACATTGCAACAAAAGAAGCTGTCGTTCTTATTCGCCGAAAGCCAAAAATATATCGGCAAACTGGAAATACTTGACATAGGCTTAAGCCCAGAGGGGATGAAGAACATTCCTTCGCGTTACAACGTCGTAGAAGAAAGCAGCCTGCGACGGCTAATACGGAAAAGAAGCGACTTCGCGCATAAGGGAGAAATGGGCAACGCCCTGCTAATAGCCGGCAGCTACGGCATGGCCGGAGCCGCCATCCTTGCGGCAAAGTCATGCCTGAGAAGCGGAGCGGGCAAAGTCACGGTGTGCACCCCGCGGCGCAACAACGACATCATGCAGATATCGGTTCCCGAAGCAGTAATGCGCATCGACGACGACGACAGCTATTTCTCTGAAGCCATCGAGACAAAAGAGTTCAGTGCCGTCGGCATCGGCCCCGGACTTGGGCAGCAAGAGATATCGGCCGTAGCCCTGATTACGCAAATAAGACGCACACAAGTGCCAATGGTCATTGACGCCGACGGACTTAACATGCTTGCAAGCCATAGAGCATGGCTGCAGCAACTGCCAAAAGGCATCATAATGACGCCTCACCCCAAAGAGTTCGACCGCTTGGCTGGAAACAACTTCAGCGACAGTTACGAACGGCTCAGCAACGCACGCGACATGGCCGAGCATCTGCAAGCATACATTATATTAAAAGGACACAACTCAGCCTTGTGCCTGCCTGACGGCAACGTGATTTTCAACTCATCAGGCAATGCTGGAATGGCCACAGCCGGAAGCGGCGACGTGCTGACGGGAATAATAACCGGGCTCCTGGCGCGCGGCTACAACCAGACGGACGCATGCCTGCTGGGAACATACCTGCACGGACTTGCCGGAGACTTGGCCGCCAAGAAAGTAGGAGTAGAGAGCCTTGTGGCCGGCGACATAATAAGATATCTGCCGCAGGCGTTCAAGGCTTTGGGATGCTGACCAATAATCGAGAGACGAAACCTATAAAACCAAACAACATGAAGAACCTGATAATCGCTTCTTTATTGCTGATATCATGCGTACAAGCAGCATTCGCCCAGAAAACTAAAATAGCCGAAGGCACGGGTTACTATTTGCCCCGCACGGAATTACTCTTTACGGTGAAAATAGAGAAAACATCATACACGCCCGGAGAGTTTGCCGCTTATGCCGAAAAATACATGAAACTGAGCGACGTGCAAATGGAGCCGTCGGTGGCTTACCGCATCGTGGACATCAACCTAACCTCTTTAGGCGAGCGTGACACGTCGAAGTTTTACGTATTGCCCACCGCCTCGAAATACAACATCAACACTATCGACATAGACGACAACGGCGTGCTGTTGGCGATAAACGCCGAGCCGAAGAAAATAAGCACGCCCACGCCGTTCGTTCCCTCGCCGAAGCCCAAAGCCCCCAATCCGCACGACTACATGAACGAAGACATTCTCGCGGCTGGAAGCCCGGCGAAAATGGCGGAACTGTGCGCAATCGAAATCTACGACATACGCGACAGCAAGAGCATGCTGAGCAAGGGGCAGGCCGACTTCATGCCTAAGGACGGCGAGCAGCTGCGTATAATGCTCAACAACCTCGGCATGCAAGAAGAGGCGTTGATGCAACTGTTCGACGGCGTAACCGTAAAAGACACCATGGAGGCGACAGTCAAGTTCATTCCGACAAAAGAAGTAGACAAGCAACTCTTGTTCCGCTTCTCGAAATGGATGGGTATCACCGACGCAGACGACCTCGGCGGCAATCCTTATTACGTCAGCGTGGAAGACATGCATGCTATGCCGTCAGTGCAAGAAGGACTGCTTAACAGGAAAAAGGCAAAAGACAACGGAGGATTTTACTTCAACATCCCGGGGAAGATAAAAGTCACCCTGTATGACGGCGGGAAACAGCAATCGGCATACGAGCTCTACGCGGCGCAATTCGGCAAGACCGAAGCGTTAGACGAAGGGCTGTTCGGCAAGAAGCTGTTTACGAGCATTGTGCTGAATCCCGTTACAGGCACGCTTGAAAACATACAAATGGAAGACGTCAAGCGGTAAACCGCCCCACACGGCAACACCGAACAAGACAAAGCCTAAATGTGAAGGAGCAAACTACGGTCAGGCTCCTTCTTTTTTTGCCACTTATCCCCGTTTTGTGAATAAATAATAAAAAGATGCATACGACATGCAAGATTTAAGCCGATAACGGATTTTATAATTGAACATCAACAAAAAAGAAGAAAGGATCAACGATTATGAAACCTATGAGAATCTTGACATGGATGATATTGGCGGTAACGTCTGTTTTCACGTTTTCATCGTGCGACGATGATGAATACGTATATTACTATGCGCCGATACCGAACGCCCTCGTTACGGTAAAGCCCGTCGACTCAGGCTTTTACTTGCAGCTCGACGACAGCACCACGCTCCACCCGTGTAACGTGTCAGCCTCGCCCTTCGGCGACAAGGAGGTAAGGGCATTATTAAGCTACACTTGCTTAGGGCCGAGCGCCGAAGAAGGTGCCACGGACCGCTCGTTCGACGTCAACATAAATTGGATAGACAGCATACTGACTAAAGACGCAGTGCCCTACCCTGCCGACGGCGACTTGGAACAGTACGGCGACGACGCGATAGAAATAGTGAGAGACTGGGTAAACATTGCCGAAGACGGATATCTGACGTTACGTTTTCGTACACGCTGGGGAGCTGGCGGAGTGACACATTTCGTAAACCTGCTTACCGGAGTGAACCCCGACGACCCGTATGAAGTGGAATTTAAGCATAACGCCTACGGCGACATAAACGGAGTGTTAGGCGACGCTTTAGTGGCATTCAAGCTAAGCGACTTACCCGACACAGGGGGAAAGACCGTAAAACTGACACTGAAATACAAGTCGTACAGCGGTGAAAAATCGATACAGTTTGACTACTGCAGCAGGAAGTCCACCGCAACGGGGCAAATGGAACGGGCCGCATACTCTACCCGGGTGAAATAAAAAACGGCTGACATGGTAATAAATAAATATTATTAATTGGAGAAAGGCCGAGCCTGTGATAAAGGTCCGGCCTTTCATTTATGTTATGAACGATTACGGGAAATATGACGACAACGCCCTTATAGACCTTGCCGCAAACGGTGACAACAGGGCGATGAAGGCTATATACGACAGGTACGCAGAATACTTGTCGGCCGTGTGCACACGTTATATTTCCGACGATAACGACCGCAAGGACGTGTTGCAAGAATGTTTCGTGAGGATTTTCACGTCGCTCGACAAGTTCCATTTTCGCAGTGACGGCTCATTCAAGGCGTGGATGATAAGAATAGTAGTAAACGAGTCGTTGAGATTCTTGAAGAAAAACATGTCAAACAACTTTATCGACTATGAATCAGAACTGCCCGACGTGGCCGAAGAGCCTGACGTGGAGGGCATACCCGACGACGTAGTTAACGACATGATCTTATCACTTCCGCCCGGTTACCGCATGGTATTCAACCTGTATGTATTCGGCAACAAGAGCCACAAGGAGATATCCAAGATGCTTAACATAGGCGAAAGCTCGTCAGCGTCGCAGCTATCACGTGCAAAGGCTTTTCTTGCGAAACGAGTAAAAGAATATAAGGCAACCCATAAAAACGAATAATGTCATGAAAGAACGCTGGATTGAGGATCTTAGGGAACGCTTTGCCGACAGGAAGACCCCCCCGCCCGACGGATTGTGGGAGAGCATAGAGTCGGCAATGGCAGCCAAAGGTGTGGCTACGCAAAAGCACGAAGGCAAGCGCCGCCCCATCACCGTCGCACTATGGCGGGCCGCCACGGCTGCGGCCTGCGTGGCAGCAGTGGCCGGAGCGGGCTGGTTGCTTATGCGCAACGGCGGCGACACCGCCGTAACCAACAGGCTGAAGGAGCATTACACCATGACGGCAAACAACGATACACCCCAACCTACCGCAACGGCAACCGAAGACCGACAATACGCCGACACGCACGCTCCGGCATCAACCAATCCTGAAAGGGCTACCGCCTACGCAATAAGCACGGCTGTCGACGATGACGGACGGCAGGAACAGACGACGCCCCTCGACACCCGGGAGCGTACCGACACGGCGGTAACCGCAGAGCAGACTACTGCCGAAGCAGACGGCACGAGGGAAAGCGTAGTGATAAAGCGCAGGCCAGCACGCACCGACGCATACAAGCACGGAAAGGGGAACAACCTGCTTGCGGCCTTGTCCGACGGCGACTGCTACGGCTCAGACAAGGTGGCAGTTGCCCTGTTCGGCGGAGGCTTGGCTACGATGGGCGGCTCTACGGGCAGCGGTCATGCCGGGTTCAGGGCCTCAAGCCTGCTGCAAAGCGACGTGACATGCAATGAAATCGACAAGGAATACAGACTGACGGCGGCCGCATTCGACAGCAACGAACAAACCGAAGTCAGGGTAAGACACCGCCAACCCGTAAGGCTCGGCATGTCAGTAAGGTTCAAGCTGGGCGGACGCTTCGGCCTGGAGACCGGCATGAGCTACTCTTACCTCTCGACGGACATCGCCTCGGGAGACGATTCGGGCGGATACGACACCGACCAAAAGCTGCATTACGTGGGCATACCGCTATCGGTGAACTATGACATCTGGAGCACCGACCGCGTTGAGATCTACGCGTCGGCGGGCGGAGCCGTAGACTTCTGCGTATCGGGAAAGACGCACACTGACTACGTGTCAGGCAACATCATCACCAGCAGCTCGGAAGAGAGCCTGCGCGACAAGCGCCCGCAATGGTCGGTAAACGCCTCGGCCGGTGTGCAATACAACTTTAACGACATATTAGGCATCTACGCCGAGCCCGGAGTAGGCTATTACTTCGACAACGGCAGCGACGTAAGTACGATATTCAAAGAGAAGCCGCTGAATTTCAACTTAAACGTAGGCATAAGGTTTACCGTAAGATAAAAACATCCGTTCGCAACATGTTCACAGTAATCATGATAATGCTTGCCGGCATCTGCGCAGGCTTGCTTACAAAAGGCAGGCTTGCCACCCTCATAGGGCGTACGATAACGGTGCTCATCTGGCTGCTCCTGTTCCTGCTCGGGCTGGAAGTAGGCGGCAATCCGTCGGTGACCGGCTCTATAGGCAGCCTCGGCATAGAGGCGTTCATAATGGCCGTAGCCGGGGTGTCGGGCAGCTCAGTAGCTGCATGGGCGTTATACAAATACGTAAAAGTGAAGGAAAAGAAAGCATAAGCATCGTGAAGCCGCAGACGCTTCACTCACTAACCTACACGCACTAAAGTAACAATGAAAGGCAGTATAATAATAGTAGCTTTTTTCATTCTCGGAACCGCCACCGGCATGCTCGGCCTGCTGCCCGACGCCATTACAGACTGCTCCGACATCAGTTTCTACGCATTATGCGCGCTCATGTTTTTCGTCGGTATGAACATTGGCGGCGACACAAGCGTGCTGAAAAGCATCCGCAACATAAATCCGCGACTGCTGCTATTGCCGCTGGCCACCATAGCCGGCACGCTCGCAGCCGTAGCAGTGGCAAGCATGCTGTTTCCAGACCACAGCCTGACCGACTGCCTTGCGGTAGGCTCGGGCTTCGGCTATTATTCGCTATCAAGCGTTTTCATAACAGAATACCGCGGAGCCGAACTCGGCACGGTGGCCCTTATGAGCAACATCTCACGCGAAATCATCACTCTGCTTTGCGCCCCGCAGCTTGCCCGCTGGTTCGGCAAGCTCGCGCCTATATCCTCGGGCGGCGCAACGACTATGGACACCACGCTGCCCATAATCACACGGGCCTCGGGGCCGCAGTTCGTAGTCTTATCCGTGTTCCACGGCTTCATGGTAGACTTCAGCGTGCCGTTCCTCGTCACGCTGTTTTGCACTATCTAATTGAGTATAAACACTTTAGGCAAAGCGAATCAAGCTGATTACAATATGCCGCAAAACGCACTACAAAACACGGCATATTGCACCACAAAACACGGCCTACGGCGTTGCGAAAGGATGCCTTTCGCAACGCCGTAGGCCGTTTAACCCCAATTGGCCGTTAGACGTTCTTATGACCGATTTGGATTTAACATTTAAGCTAAGTGCTTACGCCGCGCAATGATCACTTGCCTGCGGTAAAGCAGGCAGGTAACGAAGAAATAAGTAACGGTCTGCGCCCATAATGCAACATACTCGGTCCTGACGTCGGCGAGAAGCGCCCCCATAGTGTTCATCCTGACAAAACCACGTATGCCGAACGTTGACGGGAACAGCCACGACACCCACTGCCAAAACTCGGGTATGGCGCTTTGCGGCCAGGAGACGCCCGATATGAAGAGCAACGGCACCGACGTGAAAACCACTAACAGGATGATGTTCTCACGATGCATGACCGCGCACGACACTATCATCGAAAAGAATATGCACGAAAGCACGTAAGGCAGCATGAACCAAAACGTGTCGCCCGGCCTGAGCAGCGAGGTGAAGCCGAACATGTGAGGCACGGCAAGCGCAATATAGGCGGACACTACGGCGTAAATCATGAAATAGCACATGGCACGGCCGAGCACCGTGCGGAACACTCCGTCGTAATAGCGCTCGTCAGGCAGGAACGAGCCGGTCTTGCTGCGCTCCCTCGCCGTGCCGGCGGATAGGCCCACGCCGAGCAACAGCGTCTGCTGGATGATCAGCATCAGCACGCCCGGTATTATGAAGTTGCCGTATCCGCCTGTGGCGTTGAAGATCTGCACCTCGTCAAAGTCAAGCGGCTTGGTGGTTATCTCGTCCTCACGGTCTGTCCAGTTGCCCGCCCGCTCAATCTGAATCTTAGAGTTCATCCGGCCGGCCACGGCCGTGGCCGTCTGGAATATGGCCTTATAATAAAGCATGAAGCTCATGTCGCAGAACACGCTTACGCGGCTCTGCTCCATGCGCATGACGTTAGCCTGGAAGTCTGTCGGGAAATACAGCACTCCGAACGCTTCCTGACGGCCTATCACGTCTTTGGCCTCGTCGAGATTGTTGCAATAATATGCCACACGCGTATCGGGAGAGGCGTCAAACTGCCGAATGAACTCGCGGCTCATGCCGCTATGCGACATGTCGACCACGGCCACAGGCACCTCGCGAACCACCTCGTTCGTATAAATCCAAGAATATAGCAACGGATAAAACAAAGGGACGAGAATGAAGAATATGAGCACGCCCTCGTCCTTCCACGTAGTGCGCATCTCGTCGGCCCATATCCGGCAAAGGTCGCCGAAACCCTGTCTTATTCGTTCAGTCAATCGCATGTCCTTATTATTATGAAGATGTTAGATAAACAAAGAATTTACCGTGCCCTGCCGCGCCGCGCGCCTTAGGCCGCCACAGCCCTATGGCATGTACTGATACGCAGGCACGTTGCGTCTTATCCTTGACGCCACGACAAGCGGCAACGCCGCAAACAGCACCAACGCCGCCACGTAAGGCCAAGAGTAAGCTAAGGAATAACCGTTGAAGATGTTAAGCTGGTAAACCATGTAATAATGCCTCAGCGGAAACAGCAGGGCTATGGCCTTAAGCTCGGAGTCCATGGCCGACAGCGGAAAGGCCGTGCCCGAAAGTGAATAGCTCAACACAGCCCACAGGCTGCAAATGCTCATAGACATCCTGAGCGACGGCACTATGCCGAATACGAACACGCCGAACCCCTGTGACGAAAGCACGGCAAACAGACCGAGCATTAAGATGTATGCCGTGTTGCCGGGATGGGGGAAGCCGAGCACGCCGAACACGTAAAACATGTAAGCGTACATTATGGCGAGAAACATCAGTGTCTGGGGAAGCAACTTGCCTGCAAGCGCAATGTAGACGTTGCCGCCCGCCGAAGCGATCCACTCGCGGGCGGTGCCAAACTTCAGCTCAGTGCCTAACGAATAAGCCGTCATCAGGAATATGAACAGCATGATGCAGCCAGGTATGAGCATGGTGTTAAGGTAGACGCTGTAGTTAACCAAAGGATTGTTAACCGTATGCAGGTCGACTACGACTGGTTGCAGGAAACTCATCACCTGCTCCTCGGCCATGCCTTTTGCGCTCAGCATTGACGCGCCTACGCCGGCCGAGCCTAACGTGGCCACGGTCTTCAGGTCGCGATAAAGCAATGCGCCCGCCGTGTAAGAGGCAGTGCTGTAATAAAACGATATCTTAGGCCGACGCATGGACATGAGCCCGGCGGTAGTGCCTCGGGGAATATACAAGAAGGCGTAAATCTCGTTGCGCTGTACGGCGCGGCGCGCGTCGGCAACACTGGCGTAGCGGGCCACGACCTCGGTGGTCTGGAAGGCGTCAAGCTGCCTGACAAGCTCACGCGTCATAGGCGTGTCGTCAAGGTCGACCACGCCAACAGGCATGTCGGTAGGTTGGCCGTCGGCCATCAGCGACGTGAAAAAGACCGTGACGATAACGGGAAACAGCACTATGCAGAATAAGTACATCTTATTCTTACGCATGATGCCGCACTCACGGCGCGCAACGCGGCAGATCCTACCAAACACAACACCACTCATCATTACGCCGCTCCGCATCACTGCCTGCCAATAATAAGCGACATGCCCGGACGCAGGCCGTCGAGCTTGTCGATAGGACGCGCCTTCACCTCGAAGGTCTTCAGGTCATACTGGCCGTTGCTTTTCGTAGCCTTCCACACGGCATAGCTACCCTCGTCCTTTATATAATATACCTTCATGCGCAGATCCTTATCAAACGCCGGACAATACGCCGTGAACGTGTCGCCTATCTTCAGCCCGTCAAGCTGGTCTTCACGCACGTTGAACGTTCCCCACTGGTCACTCATTACGGATATGCTCATTATTGGGGAGCCGGCCCCGACAAGTTCGCCAACTTTAGGATATACGTCGCTCACCTCGCCCTCAGCCTGCGCCACCTGTACGGTTTCCCTGACGTAAGAGTCAACTTCACGCACGGCACCCTGCGCCCTGCGCTTCTGAGCGGCGGCGGCCTCGCGCTCTTCCCTGCGTGCGCCGGCTACGGCCATGTCGTAGCGGCTCTTGGCAGCCTTAGCCTGGGCCTCCATTGCCTTATAATTGGCATAAGCCTCATCGCGCTTTTGGCCGCTCATGACACCCTCATCGAACAAGCGCTGCACGCGGCCGTATGACTTTTCGGCTATCTCCAGCCCGGCCTTAGCCTGCTGCCACAGCTCGAAGGCGCCCCTCACTTCCTCGCGGCGCGCTCCGCGCTCGGCCATCTCGCTTAGCGCAGAGGCTGCGTCTTCGGCACTCACGGCCTGCATCTTCTTCGCCTCCACGTCAGGAGCGTCGATGACGGCAAGCGTGTCGCCCACCTTCACGTAGTCGCCTTCCTTCACACGCAGCTCGAGGATGCGCCCCGGCACTTTGCTCGACACACGGTATTCAGACACTTCCACCTCGCCCTGTATCACGTCGGGCGTCCGTCCGAACGTCAGGAAGCCTATGACGCCCACTATCACCACCACGGCGGCAAATCCTATCGTGGCGAGCAGTATGTTGTTATGTTGTGATTTTCTTTCCATGTCCTTGTTGTAGAGAAGTTAAAAAAGATTGCGGTGACGCGGCGGATTAACCGTCTGCAGTCAGGCATCCGCCCTGCCCATATACGCCGTAACCTTACTTAAAATTATTTTCAATAAATGGTTTCACCCCGAGCCTTCCTTAGATTGGTTTGGCTGAGCTTTACATCGATGTCGGCATCTATCTTTTGCGAGCAAGCCTGCAGCCATGCCGTTTGGGCCGCCATCACGTCGGTCACGTCCATTACTCCCTCCTTGAATCCGAGATTGGCGCAACGCAGGTTCTCGTCTGCCTGTTCGGTACTCTTCTTAGCCAACTCAAGTTTCCTTACGGCCTCAGTCACCTTAAACGAGCTTTGGCTCACCTGCAACTCCACCATGTCGCGGGCATCCTCAAGCTCAAGCCGGGCTATGCTCGTAGCCATCTTGCTTGCACGTATCTTATAAGTACTCTCAAACCAGTTCCACACAGGCACCCTGACCACGACTCCGATGTTCCAAACGCCCGAGAACTTCCGCTCGAAGCCGTTGTAAAGCGAAGGATTGGTAACGAGATAGCCGCCCGTCAGTGCCACTTGCGGCAAGTATTCGGCACGGATGAGCCTTGTGGTCTGGCGGCTTATCCCTACGGTGCTCTCGAGCATCTTAAGCTCAGCGCGGTTTTCGAGGGCCGCCTCAACGCTGCCTTCTTCCACTTCAACGGGCGACGACAGGTCGCCACGGTCTTCGTCGGCAAGCGTTATGCCGCCGTCAAGCGGCAGTCCGCACAAGCGGCAAAGCAACATCTTGGCGAGAGCAAGTCCGTTGTCCACCTGCGTAAGTTGCATCTCGGCCTCGTTGACCTTGACGTCCACCTTCAGTCCGTCGGCCTTCGTGGCCATTCCCTCCCTGATCATCTTGCTTACGTCCGAGCTTAACTTACCGACCAGCTCGAGATAGCTCTCGGCGAGCCGCTTCTTATGCTTCAGCGACACCACCGTCCAATAAGCGTTGTCAACGTCGTAGACGATGTTCTGCCTGCGACCGGCCAAGTCATCGGCGGCGAGACGCTCGCCGATCTCGGCAATCTTGTTGGCTGCCGAGATGCTTCCGCCCATGTATATCGGTTGGGTAACCATTACCGATGCCGCAAACATGTTGCGCGTGTCGGTCTTGAAGGCGTCCCTGATGGTCTGCCCCACGGCGTTGCCGGCTTGGCTGATGCCTGGTTCCAGCTTGCCGGCTATGCTGCCGAGAGCCTCGGCTGTCTGCGGAGTAATGATGCCCTGCCCCGCCATATCGCTGATAACAGTCGACATCGTGCCGCTTATCTGCCCAGCCGCCGTAGTGCCGAGGCTGCCGAGTGCACTCTTCTGTCCGTCGTTCAGTAATGATATCTCACGACTGGTAAACTGGTATCCGCCCACTACGTCTACATGCGGCAGATACTTGGTGCGTGCTGCCTTACGGGTATCGCGCGCCACGTCTTGCTTCAGTTCGGCTATGTTGAGCTGCTTGTTGTTGCGAAGAGCCATTGCCCGGCAACTGTCGAGCGACAACACACGCTGCGCCGCTACGGGCACGGCAGGCAACAGCAGGCAGGCAAACAGCACGAAGGCCGGAACACGGCTTCCCTGCGCGCATTGACGCGCCGAAGCCCGGCATAAGGCCGTCTGACTGCTTATAGGTTTCATGATGACAAATATTTAAGGTAAGAAGGCTACTTGAACGTAAAGTTCCTCGAGCCTATCATGTTGCCGTCGGCAAAGATGCTTACGTTGTATGTGCCTTCGCCGAGAAACTCGTTCACGTTCCAATAAACGGTCACGGGAGTTTCGTTGCCGGTGTATTCTATTGTCTTACGCATTGAGTAAGGTAGGGTGCGGTTTTCGTACTGGAACGAACCTCCGCCCGAGAGCACCGTCCCAGCCGGGGTGGTCACTCTCACGTAGACGGTCTTGTTACCGCTTGCCGCCGTCACGTTTTTCGATATGTTGAAGTTCACCTGTATAGTCTTGCAACGCTTGATGCGCTTGGTGGCCTTGCCCCTCTTGTTCTTCAGCGTCATGCTTATTCCCGTAGCGTCGAGTTGGGCGGCAATGGCCACCTTCTCTGACAGCGACTGCTTGTCGGCACTCAGTCCCTCTATCTGCCTCGTGGCCTCGGCGTATTGTCCCTTAACGCGAGTGTTCTCGGCCGTGAGGTTCTGGTTGAGGCGGTTGAGCGAGTCTATCTCGAGCACGTAGCTGCGTATTACGGCGCGGCACGTGGCAAGCTCCTTCTTCAGTCTTGCTATCTCGCGTGCGTCAGAGGCCTTCACGTTCTTAAGTTCCTGTAGCAGCCTTTCCGTCTTCAGCTGCTCTTGGGTGAGCTGCTCTATTATCGAGTCATTGTTTATCTGCGTCTTCAGTTCGCTATACTGGTCGGCAAACATCTGATACTCGTTTTCCATCTCTTTCTTGTCAAGCTCGGCCAGCTCCTGCATCTCCTTGTTGGCCTGTTTCTGCTTGCCGAGACTCACCGCAAGGAACACTATGCCGCCTATGAGCAGCAAGCCTACTATCACCGATGGGATGATGAACTTCTTATTCATGTCGTATTCTTTTTAATTATATTATTTGCGTGTTGTTAATCTCCGTTGTTACTAAGGCGCAAATTTAGCCTATTTCCGCTAAACGCCGTAAGATTTTAGCAAGTATGAATATTTAATATTGCAAAATTAACAAATTTAGAGAAAATTGGAAGATTATTGAAAAGGTTTTCATATATTTGCAATGTTTTAAGGTTATGAGGTTATAAGGTTATTATAATGTCATACGGTTTTACGGTCTTAAGGTTTTTCCGAATAACCTAACAACCCAATAACCGAAAGCCACATAACCCAATAACCGCAGAACCTAAAAACCGAATAACCTAAAAAAACTAACAACATGCTAAAACGCATAGTCAACTTTTATTACGAAGGATTCACCGGCATGACTACCGGCAAGACCCTGTGGACGGTCATCATCATAAAGCTCGTGATAATATTCGCCGTCATGAGGATGTTCTTCATGCCCGACATACTGAGCGAACGCGCCGGCGACGGAGGCGAGGCCGACTATGTGGCCACGCAGATACTGGAAAACGCGAACGAAAATAAACCTTAAAAACAAATATCATTATGACAGACTTCTTATTGAACGTAAGCGCCGGCACGGTAGACTGGTCGAGGGCGCAGTTCGCCCTCACCGCCGCCTACCACTGGCTGTTCGTCCCCCTTACCCTGGGACTCGCGCTTATCATGGGCATCATGGAGACGTGCTATTACCGCACGGGCAAAGCCTTCTGGAAAGACACCGCACGGTTTTGGCAGAAGCTCTTCGGCATCAACTTCGCAATGGGCGTGGCCACGGGCATCATCCTCGAGTTTGAGTTCGGCACCAACTGGAGCAACTACTCTTGGCTCGTGGGCGACATATTCGGCGCACCGCTCGCCATAGAGGGCATCGTGGCCTTCTTCCTCGAGGCCACGTTCGTTGGAGTGATGTTCTTCGGGTGGGGCAAGGTGTCGCGCGGGTTCCACCTCGCCTCTACGTGGCTCACCGGCCTGGGCGCCACCATATCGGCATGGTGGATACTCGTGGCCAACGCGTGGATGCAGTATCCCGTAGGGCAGGCGTTCAACCCCGACACCATGCGCAATGAGATGACCTCGTTCGCCGAGGTGGCACTCTCGCCTTTCGCCGTAGACAAGTTTTTCCACACCGTAATATCGGCATGGATCGTCGGCGCGATATTCACCGTAGCCGTCAGCTGCTACCTGCTTTACCGTAAGCACCGCAACGACGCCGACCGCCGCCTCGCCGTGCAGAGCATCAGGATAGCCTCGATAGTAGGTCTCGTCTCGTCGCTGCTCGCCATACACACGGGCGACGGCTCGGCATACATGGTGGCGCAGGCCCAGCCCATGAAGCTCGCCGCAATGGAAGCCCTCTACGACGGCAGCCGCGGCGAGGGGCTTACGCTCGTGGCATGGGTGGACCCGTTCAAGCAGCCAGACTACGCCTCGGGCGAAGAGCCACCAATGAAGATAGCCGTGCCCGGGATGCTCTCATTCCTGGCCACGCGCGACCTTGACGGCTACGTGCCAGGCATCAACGACATCATAAACGGAGGATACCCCCAGCCCGACGGCACCACCGCACCGCCGCTCGAGGAGAAGATGCAGCGCGGACGCGCCGCCATGAGCGCGCTGGCCGCCTACCGCGAGGCCAAAGCCGAAGGCGACGAGGCCGCAGCCTCAGCCCATCGCAAGCAGCTCGATGCCGACATGAAATACTTCGGCTACGCCTACATTGACAACGCCGAGCAGACCGTTCCCTACATTCCCCTGTGCTTCTGGGCTTTCCGCGTTATGGTTGGCTTGGGCGTGCTGTTCCTGCTGTTTTTCGCCGTAGCAGCGTTCCTGTCATACAAGAAAGACATCGGCCGCCTGCGCTGGTTCCACATAGCCGGCATGGCCCTGCTGCCCTTAGGCTACGTGGCGAGCGAAGCCGGATGGATGGTTGCCGAGTTCGGCCGCCAACCGTGGACGATACAAGACATGCTGCCCACCTGGGCCGCCGTGTCCGACGTAAGCGCAGGCTCGGTCATGCTCACGTTCTTCATCTTCCTCGCCCTCTTCACCCTGCTGCTCGCCGTAGAGATAAGCATCATGTGCAAAGCCGTAAGGAAGGGACCGGAACACTCTGATGAAAATGAAAAATTAAAAATGAATAATGAATAATCAATTAAATGAATAATGAAGAATGACAACGAATCATGAATAATCAATTAAATGAATAATGATTAATTCCGTAATCAGTGAAATCCACTGTTCGTGACGTAAGCCCCGATTGTTCATTATTCATATAAAAAATTTTTCATTATTCATTTATAAATTAAATAATATGTTTACCTACGAATTTTTACAACAATACTGGTGGCTTATCGTTTCCCTGCTCGGAGCGCTGTTAGTGTTCATGATGTTCGTGCAGGGAGCCAACTCATTGATATTCTCACTCGGCGGCAACGATGCCGAGCGCCGTATGATAATCAATTCCACGGGGCGCAAGTGGGAGCTCACGTTCACCACGCTCGTCACGTTCGGCGGAGCCTTCTTCGCCTCTTTCCCCTTGTTTTACAGCACCAGCTTCGGCGGTGCTTACTGGGTGTGGATGATTATCCTGTTCACCTTCGTGGTGCAGGCCGTGAGCTACGAGTTCCAAAACAAGCTGGGCAACCTGCTCGGCACTAAGACGTTCCAGTGGTTTCTCGTAATCAACGGCGTCGTAGGGCCGCTGCTCTTGGGCGTGGCCGTGGCAACGTTTTTCAACGGGGCCAACTTCATCGTAGACAAGGGCAGCATCCTCGGCGGCGGCAGCCCGATAATAAGCCGCTGGGCCAACGCCAGCCACGGCCTCGACGCCCTGCTCAACGGATGGAACCTGATATTCGGCTTCGCCGTGTTCTTCCTATCGCGTATTCTCGGCATACTCTACGTAATCAACAACGTCGACAACACCGGCATACGCTCGCGGGCTACGGTAAGACTGGTGGGCAACATCGTGCCGCTGCTGGTGTTCCTCATCGTGTCGCTCGTCCACATCTTCATACAAGACGGCTACGCCGTAGACCCTCAAACCGGTGCTGTTTACCTTGAGCCGTACAAGTATCTGCACAACTACCTTGCGGTATGGCCGCTGGCGGTGATGCTTTTGGCAGGCGTAGGGCTGTTCCTCTACGGCTCGGGCAAGTCCATATTCGTCCGCCATTACAACAAGGGGATATGGCCTGCCGGCATAGGTTCGGTGCTCGTCGTGCTTAGTCTGTTGCTATGCGTTGGTTGGAACGACACGGCTTATTACCCCTCGACAGCCGACCTACAGAGCAGTCTCACGATATCAAACAGCTCGAGCAGCGAGTTTACGCTCGGCGTGATGTCAGTGGTGTCGCTCCTCGTGCCATTCGTCGTGGCGTACATTGCATACGTATGGCGCGCCATGGACAGGAAGAAGATAACAAGAGAAGACATCAGCGGCGACGCATACTGATACCGAGGCGTTTACAAAAGGCCGCAAATAGCAAGCCAAAAGGATGCTAAACGCACGCTATAAGGCCGCAAATTGCAGTGCAATTTGCGGCCTTTTATAATACAACTATAATTTGACCTTATTCCATACCTAACTCTACAGACTCCTTAGCAAGTCCTTTGCCCTTAACGGTCAGCCTCAACTTGCCTGGATGGCGGCCGCTCTTCATCACCGCAAGGGCTCGCCCTTTCCATGCCTTACGCCTCGGTAAGACATAAGCCTCACCGTCTTTCAGGTCTGCGCTGCATGTGGCGAGCAGTACGCCGTCGCCCTCAACCTCAAATTCAAGCATGTTGTCTGCCGTCGGTACGACACGGCCTTGCTTGTCGGTTATCTCTACCGTGACGTAAGCCAACGACTGTCCGTCGGCCGGCATGTCCTCACGGTCGGCGGTAAGGCGTATGCGGGCGGGCTTGCCGGCGGTCTCAATGACTTTCGCCTCGCGCTCCTGTCCGCCGTCAATGCCTACCGCACGCAGAGTGCCCGGCGAATAAGGCAGCGTAAACACGGCCTTATACTCCTCGGCGCGCGTAGTGGGCTTCTCGCCTATCAGTTTACCGTTAAGGTAAAGGCGTACTGACGGGTAACGCGAATACACCTCCACCTCGACATCCTTACCCTCATGTCCGGGCCAGTTCCAGCTCTCCCATGTCGGCCATACAGACCATTTCGTCAGCCTGACGTCACCGTAATATCCATTTGGTTCCTTTACGCCCATATAGAGAGTCAGGTTGTCATTATATAATATCTCCCTGTAATGGGATATTGGCTTGCGCCAACCGGTCAGGTCGACGTCGCCGCAATATGCCCCGTGCCACGGATACTGGTTGCGCTCATAATGTTCGCCTTCAGATTCGCCTTCATAATAAAAGCGGCCTATGCCCGACTCGCCAAGATAGTCGATGGCAGTCCAAACAAAATCGCCGATTATATAAGGATAATCGTTCACGCGCGACCAGTTAACGAACGCGTCGTTAGGGTAAGATTCTGTCTGCATCATCACCCTCGACGGCACTCGTTCATGATCAGACGGGCCTTTTTGCATCATATAGTTGTAACCGACAATGTCGTGCGCCGCCGCCAGCGGGTCGTAGATCTCCCAATCGGCATCCCATGATGCTAAAGCGGAAGTTACGGGGCGCGTAGGGTCTAACCTGCGCACATGTCCGGCCAAAGCGTATGCCGTAAGCACGGCTTCAGGCTTCTTGCGCTCCATGATTTCATTGCCTGTACTCCAGCAGAATATCGACGGGTGGTTGCGGTCGCGCATCACCATTGCCTCAACATCCTTCGTCCACCAAGCGTCAAACAGGGTTGAATAGTCGTAAGTAGTCTTCGCCTCGCGCCAGCCGTCGAAAGCCTCGTCGATTACCAACAGTCCGAGACTGTCGCAAGCGTCGAGAAACGACTCCGACGGCACATTATGCGAAGTGCGCACGGCGTTGAATCCGGCCTCCTTCATCAGCCTCACCTTGCGCCACTCGGCGTCACGGTATGAGGCAGCCCCGAGACATCCGTTGTCGTGATGCACGCATCCGCCGTTAAGCTCTATCGGCCTGCCGTTAAGCATGAGCCCTTTTTCGGGGCTGTATGTTATGGTACGCACGCCGAACGTTTCAGCCACAATGTCGCCCGCCTGCCCGTCATCTTGCCTAATTTGGCACTCCAAGCGGTACGTATTAGGAGCGTCAACAGTCCACAGCTTTGGCTCCGTCAGCGGTATCTGCCGCTTTATCACGCGCGTTTCGGCGGCGTCAAGGGTTATGCGCACTTCTTTCACGGCCACCTCGACGTCGCGGTCCTTAACGGCGCAACGAAGGGTAAACGTTACTGCATGGTCATTATCATTTCTCACCGCGACATCTACGCCGACCATAGTCTCACCGTCAACGTCGGTCGTGCTTACGCCAAGTCCCCACGGCTCGAAGTGCAAGCGCGGGGTGCGTATCAGCTTAACGTTGCGATATATGCCCGAGCCTGTGTACCAGCGACAGTTTTTCTGCCTTGAATTGTCCACACGCACGGCTATTGTGTTCTTTCCTTTTTGCAGGTAAGGAGTAACGTCATAATAGAACGACGAATAGCCGTATGGCCGCGTGCCTACCTCACGGCCGTTTACAAATACGGTTGCTCCCATATACACGCCCTCGAAATACAATGTGGTAACCGCCGTGGTTTCTTTCTCAGGCAAATAAAATGTTTTCCTGTACCAGCCTATGCCCGTGGGGTAATAGCCTCCGTCGTTGCCCGACGGGTTATCGGCATCAGGCCGCCCTTCTATGCTCCAGTCGTGTGGCAAGTCCACCGTCCGCCAACCGTCGTCTGAATAATCCGGAGCGGATGCTCCGGAAGGATCGCCTAAGATAAACTTCCAACTGTCGTTGATGAAATTCTCCCGAGCCGCAAGCGACGACAGGCATTGCCGACCGTCATGGTCTTCGGCGTTACTATCGGCAACACCTAAGGCAAACAATAAGAAACATGCCGTTGCGAAAACTTTTAACTTCACGTAATGAGCTGAATTTAATGTTGTATTCATTTACATGTATGATTTAGTTAGAATGAAAGTTTTTAATCAGTCAAAAAAATCCACGCTATGCGCCGCCGATCAGAAGGGATATCCTATGGCGAGGTGAATGGCTTGCGCGTCCTTAAACTTCGGTATATTGTAAAATCCGCCCTTGCCCGTCTCGTAAGGCACGTGGAGGCCTACGCCCCAGTCAAGGCGGAGCACGATGAAGTCGAGATCGTAGCGCAGGCCGGCACCCGTGCCTAAGGCCATCTGCCTGAACACGTTGCCAAACTTAAACTTCGCCCCGCTGCGGTAGCCGTCGTCTCGCAGTGCCCAGACGTTGCCAGCGTCGAGAAACGCCGCGCCGTAGAGGCTGCCGAACAAGCGGAAACGCCACTCCAAGTTGAGCTGCACCTTGATGTCGCCCGTCTGGTCGAGATACGACAGGCGCGACTCGTCGGTGACATAGCTGCCCGGACCTATGCTTCGCACGGCGAAGGCCCTCACGCTGTTGGCTCCGCCTACGTAAAACTGCTCGCTGTAAGGTGCCGCCGAGCTGTTGCCGTATGACCATATCACGCCTACGTCGGCATGGGCCACCAGCTGCGACGTAAGCCCTACGTGCCACGTCTTGCTTACATCGGTCTCTATCTTTAGGAACTGGGCGTAGGGATTGGCAAACATGCGCTTGCCCACGTCGCCCCAGCTATTGCCTGCCGCCATGTAGCCGAGCGAGAGGATGTTGCCGGCCTCGGTCACGGTGGTTTCCCAAACCAGGGGATTGCGGCTGCGCATGGCCGAGCTGTAGGTCAGCGTGTAGCGCATCTTGGGGATGAACACGTCTTGCATGGTGGTCTCAAGATAGGGGTTGGCGTAGAGTATTGAGTCAAAGCGCGCCGTGGTATGGTTGAGCTTTTGGTATTGCAGTGTAAGCGGACTGTACTCGTGGCGCCAACGGTCTGAGCGTTGCCACGTGTAGGTCCACTCGGCCCCGAATGTCTGCATCTTGAAGTAGTCGGGACGGTTGAGCACGTTGGTCGACAGCTTGGCGTATGTGGAGGGCGTGGTGAAAAACCTGCGGCGCTTAACGAATGGTGCCACTAAGCGCGGAAACTCTACCGACGCGTCAAGACCGTACTCGTATGAGTTGATGTTGCCGGCCTGGCCGCCTTTCTCCCACTCGTATGACCCGTGCAGGTTTACGTCGAGCTTCTCGCCGCCACGGAATGCGTTGCGCCTTACGAGACCCACCACCAGCTCGGGGCCCTGGCGGCCGTTGATCTTTCTCCTGTAGTTGGTTTCTACGTAAAAGTCGTAGGGCTTGCCGAACGTGCACGAGAGGTTCAGGTCGAGAGTGTCACACGCAGCCGTAGTGTCGCGCGGCGTGAAGTTGAACTCAACGGAGCTGAACAGCCCCGAACCGTTTATCTTGTTTGACGACTCAATGTACTTGTCGTGGCTGTACTGCCGCCGTGGGCGCAGCTTCAGGTCGGCCAGTATTATCCTCGGGCGTATGGGCGGACGGTTGCCGTTGAATCTCACGGTGAAGTAGCGGTGGCTGAACGAGTCGGTAAGCTGCTCGCCAAACTGCCGGCGCATGTCGATGCGTATGTTGCCTACGTACCATTTGCGCTTGGCGACCGGGGGTAGATTGTCTGCCAGTTGCAGCCTGAGCGCAGCGCGGCCGGGCACGGCCGTGGTGTCGGCAAGGTATGAGGCGAAGCCCGGTTGGTAATAATAATAGCCGTTATTGCGGAAGATGTCTGATACGCGCTTGCGCTCGGCGTCCATCGCGGCGGCGTCGAGCGGCGAGCCACACCCTATCAGGGCTTGGTCGAGAGTGGCGCTTATCAGGCTGTCGGCGTCCGACGGGAAGCCCACGTAGGCTAACGAGTCAACGGTGAAAAGCGGACCGAAGTTTACGCTGTAGGCTATCTTTGCCTTCTTGGGATTCTTCTGCTCAACGGTTTCATAGTCTACCGTACCGTTAAGGTAGCCGTGATTGCGCAGCACCGACTGCGCAACCGACGCCCGCAACTCGGGGTTCACCTGGCTCATCAGCACGGGAGCCTTACCGAACGTGCGCGTAAGCCATTGGGCTATCTTGTTTTTTGAGCCTGAGAAGGCGTTCCATATCCACAGTCCGTAGGGAAACGGCGTGCGATAATACGGGCTGCCCAGCAGTGCTCCGTTGGGGGCGGTGGCGAGCGAAGCCTCCACCTCGTCCTTTGTGGCTTGATAATGGTCTTCATCCTCGCCTTCGCCCGGAGGGGTGAATTGTATCTTCTCCAGCCCGATGAACAGCCGGTCGCGCTCGGGTATCTTGCTCGTAGTGGAGCACGACGCGAGCAACACGACGCACGACGCGCCTAATATGAATGCATTTCTTATGGTCATTTGCTGTTGGTCTTTGTTGAGTCGGCAGGCAGCAGCGTCTCGCTACGCTTGCGGCCGAACCTGAATATGTCCTTGAAACTCTGCAAACTGCGGCGCCAGACGAAGCCTGCGCCGTATTCGCGCACGGTGCCTTCAAGCCAGTCGTAAGCGTTGTTGTCATAATACAGCCTGACGTATTTGTCCGACGACTCGCCGAGGCGGTACTCCAACGTAACGTTGTCGAAGAACGACTCGTTCTGGTTGGCCACCTCGGGGCCGGTGGACACCTTGCCGCCCACCACTATCTTCATCCTGTTGTTCCAAAAACGCTTTGAGAACTTAAACGAATAGTCGGTATGCGTGCCGCCAGAGGCATCGGTGGAGTTGTCCATGCCGAAGCTCAGGTCGAGCGAGCGCAGGGCACTGCCGGTGATGTTGTTGATCTCGCTCTGCAGGAACGAGTTGAGGGCGTTGTTCATCGAGAACTTGCCCGTGTTGCCGTCGGCGAGATACATGCCCGTTGTGAGCATGGTCACGGCCAACTTGCCGCGCTGCTCCACGCTCATAGACTGCAGCTCGCTGTTGAGCGTCATGTCCTCGGGCGCGCTCAGGGTGAACTCGAGTCCCATGTCGGCCAGCGTCTTGGTGATCACCACGCCGCAGTCAAACTCCACTGTGCGGCCCTGACCTCCGTCGCCCGTAGACACGTTGGCCTTAGTGCGCTCGGTGGCGGTGATGTTGAGTCGCGGATTCATCGGGTCGCCGGTAAACTCTATGTAGCTGCCGTCGCGTATGTTGAACGTCTTGAGCGGTATCACGGGCAACGAGTATTTCATCACGCCCGTGTCAAGGGTGTAACGGCCCGTCAGGCGCATGTCGCCCGTCAGACCATACTGTAGGCGGAGGCTTCCGCCGCCCGTTATGTCGACGTAGTTTGAATGGTCGGCGTTGAGATAGCACATCACGTGCGCTCCCTGGGCCACGTTCACCGTAAGGTCCATGGCGAAGCCCGATATCGGCTGGTGCTCTACTACCGTAGCCGTGGTGTCGTCGAAACTGACGAACTTAACGAGCTCGTCCATCCTGTTGTCGGTCGAGAGCGGCGTGTCGCGCAAGACGTAAGACATGTCGGTAGAACCGAGCACGTCTACGCGGCCTTGCATCCGCATGCGGTCTGCATTGCCGCTCATCTTGCCGAAGAAGTCGACGAAGGCCTTACCGAAGGCTACGCTGCGGCGGTTTTCCTTAGCGTCGATTATCTGGTAGTTGCGCGCCGTCATGTCGAGGTCCATCGTCATGGCTGTGAGGTCGGAGAAGTCGATGTTGCCGTCGAGCGTGAGCGCATTGTCGTTGTTGGCGTACATCTTGAAGTCCTCGAACAGCAGGTTGCTGCCCACCACGCGCAGCGGCTCATCACTCAGGCGCATGCTTACACCGTAGAGGGTGCTGCGCACGTAGCACGAGTCGAACTCCAGCTTGCCGTCAATGCGCGGACTCCCAACCTGCCCGCCTACGGTCATTCCGCCGTCGGCATATCCGCTGAGGCGTATCACCCTGTCTGGGATGAAGCCGTTGAGCAGGCGCACGGGGAGCCGTTCGAGCCTCAACTCGGCGTCAAGACCGGCCTGACTCTCTGAGTTGTAGCTGCCGCTGAGCTCGGCCACCTGCTCGCCGTTGCAGCTGAGCACGCCGTTAAGCGTATGCGTGCCGTTGCTCATTGGCATGTAGACGAACTCCGTGCCGATGTCGCCCATGCGGCTGCGTCCGTAAGTCATGCCGTCGACAGACACGGAGGCCGACAAAGAGAACTCGTCGGGCATCTGTATCACGTGGAAGTCGCCGTTGAGCGTACCGCCGATGTCGGGCATGAAGGGCACCACTGAGAGAACCTTCTTAAGGTCGAACTTGTTGAGCCCCAACGTCATATCCTGCAGTGCCTCGGCGTTGTCGTCATTTGAATACAAGTGTATGCCGGTGCCGTCGGCTGCCGTCAACCGCAGCTTGGCCGACACGCGCCTGTCGGCTCCCATGTAGAGATAGTTGTCATCGTTCACCTTGAACGTCTTGTACCCGAGCACGGGGTCGTCGGCCAGCATGCGCACCTTTATGCCGTCGGCCTCCATCGAGGCCTCGAAACCGAGCTTTATGCCGAGGCTGTCGCGGGCGTCGTACACCCTGACGTTGGCTCCAGAGCCTTTCTCGAACACGTAGCCGTCGAGCAGGGCGTTGAATACGTACTGCTTGTTTTCGGCGTTGTTTCTCACCTGCGCGCTGTAGGTGCAGCTGGACGAGTCAGACACTACGTTTAGCCTTATCGTGTCGAGCTTCACCGAGGCGTTCTGCAGTTCGAGCAGCCGTATGTCACCGTTGAAGCCCGTCACGGGCGACGTAGCGAAGTCGACGTCGGCGTCTTGGAACACGAAGCCCTTAGCGGCGATGAAGCGGCTGAGTGGATTGTCCTTGCCCGTGGTGAGATATAGGTGGGCCAAAGGTAGCTTCTTGCGCAACTCGGATATGTCGATCTGCTTGGCTTCCAGCTGGGCCGACAGTTCCTCGGCGAACAGCCTGCCCTTGTCGAGTATCTTACGGTAGCCGCCACGGCCGTTGAAGTGCAACCTGAAATCGCCGCACTCGGTGACGAAGTGGGTGGTGTCGCGGCTTGTTATGACGTCTACCAGCAGGTCGTCGGGGCTGAACACGCGGGCCGAGTCTGTGATTACAAGGTCGTTGACCGTACCCTTCACGCGGAGCACGTTCTTAAGGTCGGTGCCAACGTCGACGCGGCAGCGCAGCGAGGTCGTCATCTGCGACTCCACGAGGCGCAGCCCGTACCAGTCAACGTGTTTAAGGTCGGCCTCGAGCGTGGAGCGTATCATCTTCGGGTTAACTGCGGCGTTGAGTGCCACCGTGCCTTTGGCCAGCGGATTATCGCTGCCCAAACCTATGCGTGCCCGGCCTCCCTTCATGTCGGCCGCAAGGCTTATGCTGTCAAGGTTATACTCTCCTATGGAGAACTTGTCCACCACGGCATCGGCAGTGAGAGCCGTGGCGCGCGACATTAGCCTCACGCCGTGCCCCTTGACGGAGGCGTGCGCCGTGAGGTCGCCGAAGCCGCCTGTGGGAATGAAGTGGCCAACCTTGAGCCGCTCGACCGCCACAGAGGCCTCATAGCTCATTCGTCCTGCGTCAAACCAGCCCTCGGCCTTAAGGCTGCCGCCGCCCTCGGTGGCGGTCAGGTCGGCGCGGTAACGCTTACCGTCTATACCGACGCGGCCCTTCAGGCCTATGTTGCGAGGTATCGACACGGCCCCACCACCGGCCTTAAGCAGCTCGGTCACAAAGCCCAAGTCGTAAGCCTTAGCGTCTATCGAGGCCGTAGCTGCCAACCTGTCGGCATCGTTAAGGCCGGCCGCCGTGCCACTCATGTTTATGTTGAACGCCGTGGGCAGTTTGGCGTTCACTCCTCCGAACCTCAGGTTGTCCATGTTGCCGGCCACCACGGCTTTCACCGTCAGCGGCTGGTTGGGCCAGCGGCGCACGAAGGCCGTAGGCATGTCGCCCAGCAGGCGCATCACGTCTTGCTTGCCCAAAGTGCAGTCGGCACTGAGACTTATCCGCCCCGGGGCCTCACGGCTGAAAGCATCGAGATCCATCATGAAGCGCGCCGAGAGGTAAGAGTCGGGCGTGCTGAGGGTGAACGCCGGCAGGCTCAACCTCACGGAGTCCATGTCCACCCTGGCCGCCATCCTGCTGACGGCTATGCCGCTCTTCTCCTTAAACGAGCATTCGGACAGCGACAGCCTTAGGTCTGACGCGCAATAATACACCGAATCTACGCCGAGGGCCACGTCGGTCAGGCTTATATGGTTGACGTCAAGCCCCTTTACGCGCTCCTCGAAGTTGTTATCATAGGCCAAGTGCCCCTCGCGCCAGTCAATGCGGCGCACCTTGTAAAGGCCCGAATACAGGTCGAAGTATCCGCCGAGTGCCTCGGTATCGCCCAGATAGGCCGCTATCTGCAGGGTGTCGCCCGGCATGTGCACCGTCACCCCCGTGCGGTCAATGCCCAACCTGTCGACGATTATCTTCCAGTTGGTCTTCGTCGAAGACGTGTCGGGCGGCACAGTGTCGCTCAGCACCACGTCAACATCGGCATCAGCAAGCAGTGCCTCGTTCACCCTTACCGTCTCGCCGCCGAGGTCTACGCCGTGGCTCTTCAGGTAAAGGCGGCCTACCGAACCCTTAACCCTCGCCTCGTGTATCAGTCCGTCGGTGTTAAGCCTCACGCCGCTAAGCTCGAGGGCGTCTATCTCAACCCTCTTATCGAGCAGCGGAGCCAGCCGCACATCTACCACGAGGCGCCTCACGTCGGCAATGGTGTCCTTCACGCCGGGCAACGAGTCGTTAGGCTGTATCATCCTAAATCCGTCAACGCCCAGGTCGAGCGGAAACACCAGCCTGACACGCTCCACAGATATGTCCATGCCGGTCTGCCGCGAGGCATAGTCGGCCACCTGCCTAACGAGCCAGTTTTGCACGGGCGGCAGATAGAGCATCACGGTCAGTATGACGAACAGTAAAACAGGCGTCAGCACTATGCCGGCTCCCCATTTTAGCAATTTCTTTCTTTGCACGTAATAAATATTGGTTTTAGTGTACTTACGTGCAAAGTAAACAATTATTTTCGGAAAAAAGAAATGATTCGGTGATAAATTTAAGGTTACACCGTTCATGAACTTGCCTGACGTGAAAATCTCTCAACGAGGAGAGATGTCCGTCCACAAGCGGTCGTCGGGCACGGGACTTATTGCGCATACGGGCTCTTTCGACACGGGATGGGTAAACTCCACCTTGCGTGCCAGCAGCGAGATGCTGCCGTCAGGGTTGCTGCGGCGCGCTCCGTATTTCAGGTCGCCCTTTATCGGGCATCCTATCTTCGCCAACTGGCAGCGTATCTGATGGTGGCGCCCAGTCATGAGCCGCACTTCCAAGAGCGTGTACCTCTCGGAACGGCCTATCACCTTATAGTGCAGCACGGCCTTCTTCGAGCCAGGCACCTCCCTGTCGTAGGCATAGCTCTTGTTTTGTCGCTCGTTTCTCGTTATCCAGTGCGTGAGAGTGGCCTCGGGCTGCTGCGGAACGTTCTGGCATATAGCCCAATAAGTCTTGTGCACGTCGCCGTTACGAAACATGTCGTTAAGTCGCGCAAGGGCTTTCGACGTCTTAGCAAAGACAACAAGCCCCCACACGGGCCGGTCGAGCCTGTGGGCTACGCCGAGAAACACGTTGCCCGGCTTGGCGTACTTTTCCTTGATATACGCCTTTACGTCGTCTGCAAGCGTGCGGTCGCCGGTCTTATCGCCCTGCACTATCTCGCCGCTGCGCTTACTCACGATGATGACATGGTTGTCTTCGTAAACTACGTCCATTAGAAATTAAGAATTAAGAGTTTATAGTTAAGAATTAAGAGTTAGGAAAGCCGCAAGGGCGTATTTTCTTAACTCTTAACTCTTAATTAATTACATGTTCATTCCGCCGTCTACCTGTATTACCTGGCCGGTAACGTAAGAAGAGAGGTCTGAGGCGAGGAACGTTGCCACGTTGGCGATGTCTTCCACCTGACCTGCGCGGCGCAGCGGTATCTTCTGTATCCATTCCTTACGGATGTTGTCGGGCAAAGCCTGCGTCATGGCCGTCTCGATGAATCCGGGAGCGATGGCGTTGGCACGTATGCCGCGCGAACCTATCTCCTGGCCGATGCTCTTGGCAAGTGCTATCAGTCCGGCCTTCGACGCAGCGTAGTTGCACTGGCCGGCATTGCCGTGAACGCCTACCACAGACGCCATGTTGATGATGCTTCCGCTCTTCTGGCGCATCATTATCGGCGTGCAGGCATGTATGAAGTTAAACGCCGACTTAAGGTTTACGGCGATTACTGCATCCCACTGCGCCTCGGTCATGCGCATCATGAGCCCGTCCTTAGTAATTCCGGCATTGTTCACAAGGATGTCTATAGAGCCGAAATCCTCTTTCACTTGGTTTACCACGTCGGCAGTCTGAGCAAAGTCGGCGGCATTGCTTGCGTAGCCTTTCGCCTTTACGCCCTTAGCGGCGATCTCAGCCTCGGTAGCCTTTCCGTTCTCGTCTATTACAAGGTCGGTGAAGGCGATGTTAGCACCCTCTTCGGCGAATTTCAGCGCGATAGCCTTACCTATACCGCGCGCCGCACCTGTAATAAGGGCGGTCTTACCTGATAATAATCCCATGTTGTTTAATTTTATTTTAAATGAAACTTACTATTCAAAAACACAGGGGCGACAAGTCCACCTTATATTATATATGACCGCCCCAACCGCACGCCCGTAAGGCGTCACTTAGTAATCGACTTACCCAAAGCACCGTAAACCACCTTAGCCACCAGCGGCTTGCTCGCCTCGGGCGTCATGCCGTGGCCCAGGCGGCCGCAAATGTAAGGCACCTCAAGCCCCTTGATGCAATAGTGGGTGATGTCGGCCACGAGTTCCACATTGTCAATGTCAAACTCGCCGTCGGCCTTCCCGTCGGCATAGACCTTACGGAAAAGCTCTATCTCGTCTTCGTCGAAGTTTTTCCTTACCTTTTCCACCATCCATATATTCCTGAAGAAAGCGGCACGCAGATTACCGTTGCGCATCACGGTCTCCTTAATCATGTTAAGGTGGGTGTAAATCAACTCGATGATCTTATCCTGCGGACGTATCTTCTTCGCCGCCACCTCGTCCATCTTATCGGAAAGCCGTTCCAACTCAGACTCTATAACGGCATAATAAACGTCTTCCTTGCTCTTAAAATACGTATAAAGCGTACGCCTGCCTTTGCCGGAAGAGCGCGCTATGTCGTTCATCGTCGTGTTCTCCAAACCGTTCTTCGCAAACAACTGCCGAGCCACGTCAACCAATTTTTGCCTTGTTTTAGATATGGACATACTGACTTTCCCCCTTGTCTTTTATTTTGCACATTCGGTTTATCGTGTGCAAAAGTATCAATTTTATTTGAAACGGCAAAATATTTTAACTTCCTTAATGCATCGCCGGCATGCAAAAAAGTCACTCTTAAGCTCTCAGCGCAGCATTAATACGGACAAAACCTACTGAATTTAACTAAAAATTAACAGATTAGTAGAAAAAGACCTACAAAAGTTTGCGTAATTCGCTAAAAAGCCATACCTTTGCACACGCAAATCAGAAATGACGAGCAAAACATCAGATTAAACATCGCGGAGTGGAGCAGTTGGTAGCTCGCCAGGCTCATAACCTGGAGGTCGCATGTTCGAGTCCTGCCTCCGCAACTAACAGAAAACGACTTGTCGGTATCCGACAAGTCGTTTCTTTTTTACCTTACGTTTATCATCTTATGCGTCTGTAACGATAAGCGCCACTTCGGGTGGGCAAGGCAGTAGGCTACGCAATCATGCAATATGCGGGCGTTGGCTGAGGCGTCGCCAACGTCGCACGGCTGAAGACTGTAAACGGTGGCCGCATAGCGGTCATACTGCGACATGTCTTGCCCCGCCGACTCGAACACCACTTTCAGCTCGTCGATATGCCCCAGCCTCACTTGGCGGTTCTTTGGCGAACACGTCACCCAGTCTATACGGCAGCCGTCGGGCAGCGGGCACGTGCCGTTGGTCTCAATCTGGACGTACTTACCGGCAGCGTGCAGCATGTCTACGAGCCTACGCGTGAGCTGGAGCGTAGGCTCGCCGCCTGTTATTACGACGTGCGCGGCCGGATATTCAGCCACCTTACGCATGATGTCTTCTTCACACATGTCAGTAAACTCCTCATGCGACGTGTCGCAAAACGAGCACTTCAGGTTGCATCCCGAAAAGCGTATGAACACGGCCGGAGTACCAGCATGAAAGCCTTCGCCCTGCAACGAATAGAATATCTCATTAATGCGCATGGCCGCTCAGTCCTCATCCTTAACGTAAACCACCTTGTTGTTCCTGCTCTCCTCTATGTCCACACGGTAGCAGTGGTCCACCTGCTCGCATATCCAGCGGGCGATGTTCTCGGCCGTGGGATTAAACGGCAACAGCTCGTTGAAGTCGCCGTGGTCGAGATAGCCGTGAATCTTTTCCTTGATATCCTTGAAGTCTACCACCATACCTTCGGCGTTAAGCTCGCGCGACTTACAATATACTGTCACAATCCAGTTGTGGCCGTGCACCTTGCGGCACTTGCTGTCATACGGCAGCTCAAGACGGTGGCAACCGGCTATCTCCATTTGTTTTGAAACGTAATACATATATATAATGTGTTAACTTTACCTATCTCGTTATCCGGCGCAAAGATGATGCCTGCGAGCGCAATGCAAGTTTACTTGCAAATTGCCGAGCGCAGCTTATCTTATGCAAAAATAAGGAATTTTCCTGACAAATGCAATTTTCAGGAAAACACATGATAAGAATTGCACGAAAAACGGCGGCTTGGCGGACCGTCGACACGGCCTGCCACACCGTGAAGACATGCGCAAAAACACCATCAGAGCAGTGTTAAACGACTGAAACGGGATGATTAAACGAGTTTAAAACATTTTACACAAAACAACATTAAACCATTGATTACCAATGACATACAAAACACCATCAATATATTAAAATGTTCAAAAAAGCGAAAAATGCTTGGCTGGTAAGTAAATTTTTCATACCTTTGCAGCGGTAAAAAGATGAGGATAGTGAGTCTTCTTTTGTTTTGAAAGCCGCTATCCGTGTAGTTTTCAACTGGCATCCAGACGCGGTTTAAGCATTATTTTACACACAAACCGCACGTCGCGGACATCCAACTTTCACTTATGTCCAGGTGCCATAAACAGGATAATATGAACAGATTGTTAAGAAAAGTATTTGTGACATTATTTATCTTCGCGGCGGGTCTGCACGTCCTTGCCGCAGGCAACGGAGCGAAAGGCTCGAAGTTCAATTGGAATCCGGTGATGGATGCGATAATTGAAGTGGAAAGCGAGGGCGACCCTAAAGCGGTAAGCGGCAACTCGTGCGGGGCCATGCAGATAACTCCGATCTTGGTGAAGGAATGCAACGAAATCCTGAAAAAGAGGAACAGTAAGAAAAGATTCAAGCTGTCTGACCGTTTCAACGTGGCGAAATCTAAGGAAATGTTCGTCTTGATACAGTCATACCACAACCCTCAAAACAACGTAGAGAAGGCCATCAGGTCGTGGAACGGCGGACCGAAGTACAGCGTAAGGGGCACGCAGAAATACTTCAACAAGGTGATGAAATTGCTGAAATAACCGATAACGGCGTTACGCCTGATGTGGCGTAACGCCGTTTTTTCATGCCACACTAACAGCCTGCGGTCCGGGCCTAAAGGGCTATACAGCGGCAATGCTCATGTAAAAGACTACCTTAAGCCGTGTAAAAGGTTACCTTTTGCAGCCTAAAAGGCAACCTTTTGCAACGTAAAAAGCAACCTTTCATAAAACATTATGAATCAACATGTTACGATAGGTGCCAACATATGCCGTACATGCCGCCGCAGCGTATGCGCAACAGTAGCCGTGAAGCAAAAGAACAGCGGCAAAAGAATAAAATATAAAAAGATTTGAATTAAATCTTAACAAAGCTATGACATTCAGGCAAATGGCATTATCTTTGCATAAGACAAGCTGCGCTCGGCAATTTACAAGTAAACTTGCATTGCGCTCACTGGCATTATCTTTAGATAAGATAAGCTGCGCTCGGCAATTTACAAGTAAACTTGCATTGCGCTCGCTGGCATTATCTTTGCATAAGACATACCAAGACCAAATAACAATTTTATAGAATCATGACTATCGGAATCATTATTTTAGTGATCGTGGTGCTCCTCGTGATATGGGGAGTGAGCCTTTACAACAACCTTGTGAAACTTAGAAACAACCGCGAAAACGCATTCGCCAACATCGACGTGCAGCTGAAACAGCGCCACGATCTCGTGCCGCAGCTCGTATCTACGGTCAAAGGATACGCCACCCACGAGCGCGAAGTGCTCCAACGAGTGACCGAAGCACGCTCGGCCGCCGTCAACGCTACAGGCATCAACGAGAAGATCAACGCCGAGAACGCCCTGTCGAGCGCATTGGCAGGACTGAAAGTGTCGCTCGAAGCCTACCCGGATCTCAAGGCCAACCAAAACTTCATGCACCTGCAGACGGAGCTGTCTGACCTGGAGAACAAGCTGGCGGCCGCACGCCGCTTCTTCAACTCTACCACGCGTGAGCTTAACAACGCCGTGGAGACGTTCCCGTCGAACATTTTCGCCAAGATGTTCAAGTTCGGCAAGGAGCCGATGTTCGAGGTGCCGCAAGAGGAGCGCGCGGCTTACGACAAGGCTCCCGAAATAAAATTCTAACCGGCGTAGGGCATGAGATATGTAGGAATGCACACCCAGATACGCCGCAACAACATGCTGACCACCATGCTGCTGCTGCTGTTCCCCGTGATCATACTCGGCATGGTCTGGGTGTTCCTTGCGTTGGTCAACTATTTCGGCAACGGACACTACGACCAATACGGCAACATCGTGCGGCACCTTGACGCCGCCACGGTCAACTATTATTTCCTCAACGCCGTACCGTGGGTGGTGGCCGGCGTGGGCGTATGGTTCGCCATAGCCTACTTCTCAAACACGGCCATGGTGCGCGCCGCCACAGGGGCGCGGCCGATAACGCGAAAGGAGAACCCGAGAATATACAACATCGTAGAAAACCTTTGCATAGCCTGCAACATGGACATGCCGAAGGTGAACGTCGTAGACGACCCTCAACTAAACGCCTTCGCCAGCGGAATAGACAAGAAGAGCTACACCGTGACGCTGACCACGGGCATAATCAACCGCCTCAACGACGACGAGCTGGCCGGCGTGATAGGCCACGAACTGACACACATACGCAACCATGACACGCGGCTGCTCATCACGAGCATAATCTTCGTCGGCATAGTGTCGACGATAATGAGCCTCGTGGTGCAGATGATGTACAACTCCATCTGGTTCGGAGGCATGCACCGCAGGTATGACGAGGGGGAAGACAATCGCTCTAACGGCATCTCAATGATAGCCGTGTTCGTCATAGGAGCGCTCTGCTGCGCGGTGGCTTACCTGTTTACGCTGCTCACGCGCTTCGCCATATCGCGCAAGCGCGAATACATGGCCGACGCCGGCGGCGCCGAGCTGTGCGGCAATCCGCTGGCGCTTGCCTCGGCCTTGCGCAAGATATCGGGCGACCCCGGACTTGACAACGTAAGGCGCGACGACATAGCCCAGCTGTTCATCATCCACCCGCAACACTTCGCCCCGGGCCTGACGAACTTCTTCAGCTCGCTGTTCAGCACGCACCCCGACACAAGGAAGAGAATAGAAATACTGGAACAATTCTAAGGAAAAAACATTATGACTGCAGAGAACACTGCAAAAGTTTACTTCACCGACTTCCGCTGCCGTCCCGACGAGGGCAGGACAGACAAGCTGAAACGGCTCGTAAAGGCGGCCGGCATGGACAAGATTGACATGGACGGCAAGTTTGTCGCCATAAAAATGCACTTCGGCGAGCTGGGCAATCTTTCTTTCCTACGCCCCAACTACGCTAAGGCCGTGGCCGACATGGTAAGGCAGCTCGGCGGAAAACCGTTCCTCACAGACTGCAACACGCTGTATCCGGGAAGCCGCAAAAACGCCATAGAGCACCTCTATTGCGCGTGGGAGAACGGCTTTACGCCGCTCGCCGCAGGCTGTCCCGTCATCATCGGCGACGGCCTTAAGGGTACTGACGACATAGCCGTGCCCGTGGCCGGAGGCGAATACGTGAAGGAAGCCAAGATAGGCCGCGCCGTGATGGACGCCGACGTGTTCATCTCGCTCACCCACTTCAAGGGACACGAGATGGCCGGATTCGGCGGAGCCATTAAGAACATCGGCATGGGCTGCGGCTCGAGGGCCGGTAAGAAGGACCAACATTGCAACGGCAAACCCCACATCGACCAGGACGCATGCCGCGGATGCCGCCGTTGCATGAGCGAATGCGCCAACGACGGACTCGTATTCGACGCCGAGCGCAAGAAGATGTCAATAGACAACGCCAACTGCGTAGGTTGCGGACGCTGCATCGGAGCGTGCAACTTCGACGCCATACATTTCAACAACGACGCAGCCGTAAAGGAACTTAACTGCCGCATGGCCGAATACGCCAAAGCCGTGGTAGACGGCCGTCCTAACTTCCACATCTCGCTTGTGTGCGACGTGTCGCCTACGTGCGACTGCCATTCAGGCAACGACACGGCCATAATCCCCGACGTAGGCATGTTCGCCTCGTTCGATCCGCTCGCGCTCGACCAAGCCTGCGTAGACGCCTGCCTTAAGCAGGCCCCCCTGCCCCACACGCAGCTTACCGACGAGATGAGCCGCCCCGACTTCTGCGACCATCACGACCACTTCGACAACACCAACCCAAACGCCGAATACAAGACATGCCTCGAGCACGCCGAACGTATCGGTTTGGGCAGCAGGCAGTATGAGATTGTGAGAGTGAAATAATATTATAAGGTAAAAAGGCGAGAAATACTTTCCCGCCTTTTTACTTTTATTCAAACAGCTTTTCCATTTCCTTAAACCTCGCCAAACCTTCATCGCCGTGTTTGGCAACACTGCGTTCGGCCTGTTCGAGCGTCTTCTCGCGGTTGAGCCTTGTCTTCGAGAAGAACTTGTCGGCGTAGCATATCACTTTCTCTTCAAGCGTTTCCGGTAGCAGGTCGGCGTGTGGCAGCGGAAGGTTTTGCTCCGTTATCTCCTTCAACGACAGCCCGGCGCCCGTGTGCCTTTCGCATACGCGTGCGTGCCGGGGGAAGCCTTCGGCACGCATGATCTCGGCACCAAGAACACCGTGACGGATGTACGGCTCAGTGCCGAAGCATTTAATGTCGGGAGCGTCTGTCTTCACAATGCCGATGTCGTGCACCATTGCCGCCTCTACGATGAAGTTTCGGTCAAGCAGCAGTTCGGGATGAGCGTCGGCTATGGCCAACGCCTTGTCCGCCACAGCCCTGCTATGACGCACGAGAATGTCACGGAGCTCAGGAAAATCCTTGTAATATTTGTCTATAATCAGTGCATAATCCATAATTTACGATTTATGATCCATAACGTAAAATCCATAATCGGCTGCGCTTGACGAAGATGGTTTATCGTCATTAAGCACAGCCGATTATGGATTTTACGTTATGGATTATGAATTAATCCAATCTCTTTCGATGTATGCTATCACGTCACCGCGGTTGACCCTCGAGCCTTGTTTTGCGGCAATCTCTACGAGTTTGCCTCCCAGTGCAGCCGGTATCGGCTCAAACTCGCCCCACGGAGTGTGGATGTAGCAGAAGGTTTCGCCCTCCTTATAGTGTTGTCCGATATACGGCTCGATGCAAGGAGTGCACTCGCTGCTGCCTTCAAAGTCGAAGAACACCTGCCCCTTGCACGGCGACACGATGGCATCGGCCTTTGCGTGCTTGAACGCCGCTATCTCTTCGGGCTTCAACGTAGCGCCCATCTTTGCGTCCTTCGCCTTCTGCAGGTCGGCAAGGAAGCGCTTCTTAGCCGCTCCGCTCTTATAGTCGCGGTATTGTTCGGGATGCATTGCAAGCTCGAACAGCTCTTCGTCGTCTTGTCCGTATTCCCATCCGTTGTCGTCCATTTCCTTGCGGAAGTTGTCGAGAGCGTCGGGAATCAGCGTGTGCGGGTCGGCTGTAGTGAACTCGCGTCCCTGCTTTGCGGCCAGCTCTATGAGTTCGGGATCTATCTCGCCTGGAATCTTTCCGCTCTTGCCGAGAATCATTCCCCACATCGAGTCGTCCATCATCACGAAACGTCCCTTGCCCTGAGCCATAGTGAGCAGGTTCAAGAGAGCTATGTTCTTGACGTACTGAGAGAAGGGGGTTACGAGTGGTGGATAACCTACACGCGGCCAAACGTAAGCCACTTCGTCGAACAACTTAACGAGAAGCTCGTCTGTTGAGTATTCGGGCTGGCCCTTGCTCTTCAGTATCGAGTTGATAGAACGGTGTATGCCGGCGAGGTCGGCCATCATACTTCCCATCATACCGCCGGGCAGTCCGCAGCCGAGCAGCAACGAACTCATCAGCTTGTTGCCGGGGTTGATGAAGTAACCAAGCCAGTCGTCGATGAACTCCTGCGTCAGCGTTCGTGCCTGCATGTAGGCGTTCATGTTGATTTCGGGCACTTCAAAGCCTTCGTTCTTCAGCATACTCTGCACCGATATGATGTCCGGGTGCACCTTGCCCCACGACAACGGTTCGATGGCGGTGTCAATTACGTCGCCTCCGTTCTCGCAAACCTCGAGTATAGAGGCCATAGACAGGCCAGGCCCTGAGTGTCCGTGGTATTGTATTATTACGTCGGGATGCTTGGTCTTTATAGCCTTCGTCAGCTTTCCGAGCATTGCGGGCTGACCTATTCCGGCCATGTCCTTGAGGCATATTTCTGTCGCTCCGGCCTCTATCAGCTGGTCGGCAATGCCGCTGTAATACTCAACCGTGTGTATGGGCGACGTCGTTATGCAGAGCGTGGCCTGCGGAGTCATGCCGGCCTCGAGCGCCCACTTGATGCTCGGTATGATGTTACGCACGTCATTAAGTCCGCAGAAAATGCGGGGGATGTCAACTCCCTGGGCATGCTTCACCTTATACATAAGGCGGCGCACGTCGTCGGGCACGGGATACATCCTGAGCGCGTTGAGTCCACGATCGAGCATGTGTGTCTTTATGCCCACCTCGTTGAACGGTTTACAGAATGCCCTTACAGCGTCGTTGGGATTCTCGCCTGCCAGCAGGTTCACCTGCTCGAAGGCTCCGCCGTTGGTTTCAACGCGGGCGAAACAACCCATGTCGATTATGGCCGGGGCCACACGCTCAAGCTGGTCCTTACGCGGCTGGAACTTGCCTGAAGACTGCCACATGTCACGGTAAACGAGACTGAACTGGATTTTCTTTTTCATAATTAGATTTTTTTGGTTGCGCGCCCCCTCTCGGAGGCGTGTGTAATGTTAATGAATTTGTGTGCAAAAATAGGAATTTTTCCGAATACTATCACTCAAACAAGGAAAAATCATGCCCCGATATGCAAAGAAAAACATTTTTTATCGTCTCCAAATGGAAAACTATCGGTTTTTGACATGCTTGCAATACAAACACGTATGATTACGCTTACGTCCGACATGGCTCCGCGCTAAGTGAGCGTCAGAAATAATATCCGAGGTTTACATAGAAATAAGCCTTACGCGTATGGCCGGAATACCCAAAGGTGGCACCAAGCGGTCCGAAAATACTATCGTAATAATACGAGGCCTCACAGCCGAACATCGGGCCTCGGGCGAACAGGTTGCGCAGCTTGCCAGAGCGTTGGGCGAGCGACAGGCGTCCCGACACATAGTTGGCCGAGCCCATCCGCTGGCGGGCGGTGAGTTGCATTACGGCGAGCGCGTCATCGGTAAACTCTATCCTGCCGATGCCGGCGAAGGGCAGCTGCTGACCGATATACTGGCCCGAGCGTGCGCCGCCTACGGCGTTGCGCAAGATTAAAGGTACGTCCGAGCCGAACAAAAAGCGCCCAGCCAGCATGCCTTCAAGGGCGAGACGGCTGCCTACGGGCACCGTTGCACGCCATGTAAGGGCTGCGGCACTGATGCCGGCCGCACCGTCGTAGCCTACGAAATTGTCAGTATGATAAACGAACGAGGCAGCAAGACGCGAGCCGCGCGTGGCGAAATAGCGTCGGTCTTCGGTGTCGTAGTCAAGCGTAAAGACGTAGCTGTACAAGGCAAGGTTGTCCAGGCGTTCCTGTTGTGCTCCCTGCCCTATCAGAACGTTGTGGAAATTATAAAAGTCGGCCTGCAGCCGAGCTGCGCACGCAAAGTTGCGTATGTCGAAGCTCAGCGGCTCGAGCGTGAACGTGTGCCGGTTGTAGGTGAAGCCGTAGCTGCGGCGGCCGTTCTCGTAAACGTCGATATTGTCGTGGCGCAAGGTGTACGACATGCTTATGCGGCCGTAGCTTAATGGTCGTAGGGCCGCCCCGACGCGGGCCGTCATGCGCTTGCCGAGCCTGCCCGTCAGTTCAAGTTCGAGCGGCACGCGGGTGTCAGGACGGTGGGTGACGTTGGCCTGCAGGGCCACCATCTCCTCAGTGTCGAAGCGCACGCCGAGGTTAACTCTTGCCGCCTTACGTTCTCCCGCCGTGACGGTCAGGATGTTCCTGCCGTCGTGCGTGTCGAGATAATACCCGGCATCGGTGTATAACAAGTCAGAACCTATGGCACCGATGCCTTCCTCTATCATGCCCGTAGTCACGCTCATGCCTTTTCTAAGACCGTATTTAGCGGCAACATAGTCGGCATCGGAGGCCGACAAGCCGACGAACGCCACCGAGTCGAGCCGCACCTCGAAGTCTGCGTCAATGCCTGACGCCTGACGGCGGACATGCCGCAAGGAGTCTGCACGAAGTTCGGAAGCGGTAAGTTCGGAGTGTAGCTCCTCGCCCAATCGGGCAAGCTCGTCCCAATGCCGCATGGCCGCCTGCTCTCCCCTGGTTATCAGCGAGTCTACGGCGGCCGTGGTAAAGCTGGCCGACGAAAAGCCCTTAACGTCTACCTTTATGGGTATGTCGGTCATGGCCCAGTTGTCATCGTACTTATTCTTGCAGTTGATGTCGATTATCTGCATGAGTACCTCGCCGCCAGTGTTTATGTCGGCGGCTGTGCGCGGCGGACTTTGCACCGACACTCCTATTATCACGTCGGCCCCCATACGCTTGGCTAAGTCGGCAGGATAATTGTTGCGCAGTCCACCGTCGACGAGAACAAGATCCTTTTTCCTTAATTGAGAATCGGGAATTTGGCATGAAGAATTATGATTACCTTTATTAATTGTATCAGCATTTTCGCAACAGGGGTAATCATAATCCTCCATTCCCAACTCTCCATTCTCAATTATAGAGATTCTTACGGGAGTAAACACGCCGGGAATGGCCATGCTTGCCCTCATTGCCGTGGCAAGGCGGCCGCTGAAGAAGTCGTATTCGGTGTTGTCAACGATGTTGGTAGCCACGCAGGCGAAGGGTATCGGCAGGTCGGCAAAGTCAATAGAGTCGTGCCATCCGGCCGTAAGCCGCGCGAAGAGCCGGGCGAGATTGGCACCGCGTATCAGACCACCGGCAGCATTACTCCGCTCCTTTCCAGGCTTTTTTACAACGAGCGGACGCGACACGATATATGTGTTCTGCTTATCGCGCTCGGCCAGGTTGCCCGGTCGTGCTCCCGACCTGTCGGTAAGCAGCACGCTCCAGTCTTGCACACTGACGAGCGAGTCGAGCGTTGCGGCGTCGTAACCTATTGAATACAGTCCGCCTATCAAAGCTCCCATAGACGTTCCGGTGATGATGTCTATCGGTATGCCGGCACGTTCTATCACCTTAAGCGCACCGATATGGGCCATGCCCTTAGCACCGCCGCCGCTTAACACCACAGCCACTTTCTTTCTTTCAGTTGTCGAGTCGACAAGTTGACAAGCAGACAAGTTATTTGCAGACGAGGCTATAATTGGCAAGAGACAAGCAAACAAGCAAACGAGGCGAATCAGTTTACAAACCCGCCTGTCCGTTCGTCTGCTTATGTTTTGTTTACCAGTCATTCGTCTGCTTAAAAATTCTATTCGTGTCGTGCGAAGCGTTCCTCGGCCAATCGTTCATACTTCGTGCCGGGGCGTCCGTAGTTGGCGTAAGGATGTATGCTGATGCCTCCGCGCGGGGTGAACAGCCCCGTAACCTCGATATACTTGGGATCCATCAGCCTTATCAAGTCTTTCATTATGATGTTCACGCAGTCTTCGTGGAAGTCGCCGTGGTTGCGGAAGCTGAAGAGATACAGCTTCAGGCTCTTACTCTCCACCATCTTAACGTCGGGCACATAGCTGATGCGTATCTCGGCGAAATCGGGCTGACCCGTAATCGGGCACAACGACGTAAACTCGGGGCAGTTGAAGCGCACCCAATAGTCGTTGTCCTGATGTTTGTTCACAAACGTTTCAAGCACGTCCGGAGCATAGTCCGTGCGGTATTCCGTGGTACGTCCGAGGCTCTTCAGGCCCTCGTCTTTTCTCATTTCGCTGTTTGTCATGACAATTTAAACACTTTCCAAATACTGTAACTTATTCCTTCATCATACACGTCCTCGCCCTCGTGCTGCTTGGTCTTGCGCACCACGCGCACCGTCACGGGCAGGACGACAATCTCGTATAAAGTCTTAAGCACCACCTGCGATATGATGAGCGACACCATTTCGCCGGCCGGCACCACGCCCGAAAGCGCCAACGGGAAGAACACGAGCGAGTCGGCAGTCTCGCCGAAGAGCGTGCTCACCACGGCGCGAACGGAAAAATGTCTGCCGCCTGACGATATCTTCATGCGGCTCATCACGTAGGCGTTGATGAAAGAGCCTACCAGAAACGCCACGAACGAGGCTGCGGCTATGCGCGGGGCGAGACCGAACACGGCGTGGAAGCCCTCGTCGTTGTGCCAGTAAGGCGCACCGGGAATGGCGTCGGCCAGCGCGCCGAAGGCCACGAAGATAAGGTTCATCGCAAAGCCGAGCCATATCAGCAGGCGCGCCTTGCGGAATCCCCACACCTCGCACACGCAGTCGTTGATGATGTAAGACACGGGGAACACGAGCAGTCCGCCCGTTATGTTCACCGCTCCGAACGAGATTTGCTTTGTTTCCAATACGTTAGCCGTTATCAGGCAAACGCAGAACAGCGTACTGAAAAGCAAGAACAGCACGCTTACCTGTTGTTTACGTTGTTCCATTTTCTTGTTTTTAAAGAGGTTAGACAAGCACTCTGTTGTTTTAGGTTTTGCGGTTTTTGTTTTTTCCGCATGCAAAATTACGATAAATCTGTGGAATATCCGACGAATTTCGGCAGATTAACGCAATAGAGGCCGGGAATCAGGAAGCTGGAAGAATCATGCTCATTTGAAGTTTCTACGATAATCCAAAGGCGACATTCCTGTCATCCGCCGGAAGTAACGGCACATATATGACACATCGTCAAAGTGAAGCTCGTCGGCAATACCCTTGACGGGTGCGTCCGTATTGACCAAATAGGTTTTAATTTCCGTAAGGATCTGCCTGTCCAACACTTCTTTGGGAGACATTTGCAGGTGCTTCCGGCACAATTTATACAGGTATGTCGTGGTGATGGATAGTTTGTCCGCATAGAATGCCACGTCGCGCCTTTCCCTGCAATGCAACGACACGGTCTTGAAGAAACGCGTGATAAGCCTCCATGCGTGGCTGCATTCATTGCCATGCGTCTTATCCGGCCGACCACGCATCACTTCCGTATCAACAGCTATCAGCAGGTTGCGGAAGGTGTTTTTCAGCATTTCCTCCCTGCCGACCTTGTCTTCCATGCGCTCCATCCAGTCCAGTTGCCGCCACCATGCGCCTAACAAGTCTTTCTGCCTGGCCGACGTTCGGAATACGGGACGTTCATACAACACCTCCCAAAACAGGTCGGAGAGAGGTTTGCAGATAGCCTCTTCTACCACATGATAGGCAAACGAGGCATAGCGGACGGAGAATATGGACGAACTCTGTTCTATCGAAAAAGTACCATCATAAAACGACAAGACGAAATCGCCACGGCGCAGTGGGCACTTCTTAAAATTAACCGTTGCCACCGCACAGCCCGACTCAACGAACAAGGCGATGCAACCGTTGGTGTCAATCAGGCTTCCGTGGCTTTGCCTTAAATCCGTCGTTCCTATGGAGAGCGGCATATTATCTTGCCGCAATGAATATTTCATGGCTTGCATAAGGCTGTTTTGACAATCTTATGCAAAGATAGAGGTTTTAGCTTTAACATCAATGCATTTGTATCGAAAAGTACCATTACCGGCAGGATTATTATGCACTTATACGGCAAAACCGCCCTATCTTTGCAAACGCAAAACGATCTTAACACTAAAGAATGAGGAAATGACAAAAGACGCAATTGATTTCAAAAACACGAATGTTTCCACTTTGTACCGCAAACTCCTGATTCCCACCTTGCTGGGCACGTTGTCCATGTCGGCAATGACTACCATCGACGGCATCTTCGTGGGGCACGCCGTGGGCAGCGACGGCGTCGCCGCCGTAAATATTGTCGGGCCCGTATATCAGGTGTTTTCCGGCATCGGGTTGATGCTTGGCGCCGGATGTTCCGTAGTCGTGTCAATACACATGGCAAGGCAAAAAATAAAGGCTGCACGAATGAACCTGACGCAAGCCCTGCTGTTTTCCACATTGCTGACAGCCATGGTATGCGTGCTTGCCATGTTATTTCCCGACCGGTCCGCACGCCTGCTGGGATCGTCAGACACTTTACTTCCGTTGGCAAGCGATTACCTGTTTTGGATAATGCCAAGCTATGTCTTTCAGATGTGGAGCCTCATCGGACTGTTCATCATCCGCTTGGACGGTGCGCCCAAAGTCGCGATGTGGTGCAATGTCGTATCGGCACTGATGAACATCGTGCTTGACTGGGTTATGATTTTCCCGCTCGGCTGGGGTGTGAAAGGCGCGGCCGTCGCCACCTCCATCAGCATTATGACCGGCGGAATCATCGCGCTTGCCTATCTGCTGTTTTACGCCCGGACATTAAGCCCCGTCATGCCGAAGTTGAGCATGAAGAGCCTGCGCCTTTCCCTGCGCAACATCGGTTACCACTGCCGCATCGGCTCGCCTTCGTTGCTGGGCGAAATGACGTTGGCGGTGCTTATCTTTATGGGAAATCTCATGTTCATGAGGCATTTGGGCGACGACGGCGTGGCAGCCTTCGGCATTGCCTGCTCTATACGCCTTTCTTCTTCAACATAGGTAATGCGGTGGCCCAGTCGGCACAGCCTATTATCAGCTACAATTACGGCATATCGCGTTGGGACTATGTGGCGAAGGCGCGCCGCCTGCTGATCGCCACCTCCATGTTGTGCGGCATAGCCGTAACGGCTCTCTTCATATTCGTGCCTCACCTTTTGGTTGGCTTGTTCCTGAATCCGGACAGCACGGCCGCCCGCATCGCACAAGACGGGTTCCCCTATTACGCCGTAGGCATCCCGTTCTTCATCCTGAATGTCGCCATCGTAGGCTATTGCCAGAGCATTGAACGCATGAAAGCGGCCATGACGTTTGTGTTCTTACGCGGAATAGGATTGCTTATACCCGTATTTATCCTGCTCCCATTGCTGTTGGGAACGGAAGGCATCTGGCTTTCCATGCCGTTGGCGGAAATACTGACGTCGGCAGCAATAAGCTCTTGGTGGTTCTATGCGCATAAAAAATGAGAAGGTAATTTAACGGCACTTCCCGCATTTCAGACGACTTATGGACGCGCTTTTCACCACGCGCCATAACCCACTGGCTGTCAGCTTATTACACTCAACGTTCCAAAAGACGGCCTTTGGGCTTGCAAAAGGTAACCTTTCATCGTGCCATTTGCCGCCTTTCAGGGCGCAAAACACGGCCTTCGGCATTTCGTGCGATTTCGGTTTATATAAAAAACGTAAACTTGATGAGATTTTAAACGATTTTGTTTGTACTGTTGGATTTAAACGATACCTTTGCGTTAAGTAATACATTAAAACCTGACAAACAATGAAAAAGACTCTTACCATCGCCGCACTTGCGCTCGGATGCATGTCGGCCTCGGCGCAAAACACGGTCTACAAAATTACGGGCACGGTGGGCGCAGACGTGAAGAAGGTGTACTTGGGAGTAATGAACCAGCGCGAACCGATAGACAGCGCGGCAGTAAACAACGGAAAATTCGAGTTCAGCGGCACTCGCCAACTCAACGAGATAATGTACGTGATGACACAAGACTACTACTATCCGGTGTTCAACGACGGCACTCCCGTTGACTTCAACACCGCAAGCAACACCTTGACAGGCTCTGAACTGAACAAGAAACTCTACGGATACGAGCAGCAACTGGACAAATACAACCAGCAGATGAACAAGCTGTATCCCGAATACATGGCCGTGGCTAAAGACACTTCGGCCACAGGCAAGGCCAAGGCGAAGGAGCTGGAGGCGCAGCTCAACGAGACTTGGGGCGAGAAGAAAGACGCTACGCTCGGCATCATCAACGAGAATAAGGACAATCTCATACCGGCCGTTTATATCGGCACGGTGTCTTACATGCTCGGCTACGACGAGCTGAAGGCGCTGCTCCCCGAGACCGCCCCTTACTATAACCACCCCGCAATGGCCGGCGTAAAGCGCCAGTTGGCCGCCTTAGAGAAGCGCAGGCCGGGCATGCAGTTCACCGACCTGACGATGAACGACACTGCTGGACAGGCGCACAAGCTGAGCGACTGGTGCGGCAAGGGCAACTATGTGCTGGTGGACTTTTGGGCAAGCTGGTGCGGACCGTGCCGACAGGAGATGCCCAACGTAGTGGCGAACTATAAGAAATACCACGAAAAGGGCTTCGAGGTGGTCGGCGTTTCGTTCGACAATAAGGCCGAAGCGTGGAAAAACGCCATCAAACAGATAGGCATGGAGTGGCCCAACATCAGCGACCTGAAGGGCTGGCAGTCGGCCGCAGCCTCCACATACGGCATCAACGCCATACCGGCCAACGTGCTGCTCGACGGCAGCGGAAAGATAGTGGCCGTAGACTTGCGCGGCGATGCGCTCGGCGCGAAGCTCAAGGAGGTGTACGGTTTTTGAGAATTTATAAAATAAAAAAAAGTTACCGCTCGCAGGGAGCGGTAACTTCTATAACTTCACTAAATCCTAAAATGTCATCCAACCGTAATCTGCCTAACCACGTTCTGCTCTTCTTTCTTTATCTTAGGCAGCACCACGGTGAGCACGCCGTCGGCCACGCGGGCTGATATGTTGTTGCGGTCAACGTCGTCGGGGAGAATCAATGTCTGCTCGAACTTCGAGTAAGCGAACTCGCGACGCAGATAGTGAGCCTTCTTGTTGTCGTCCGTATGCTCCTTCTTGCTCTCCATCTTAATGTGCAAGTCGCCTTCTTGGTTGAGGTGCACGTTGAAGTCTTCCTTCGTCATACCCGGCGCGGCAACCTCCACTTCATAGTCGGTCTCGCTCTCCTTGACGTTTATTGCAGGTGCCGTAGCATTGGTGCGCGGCATGAAGTCGGTGTCGAAGAAATCGTTGAATACGTCGGGTAACCAAGAATTTTTACGATTAACTGGTGTCATAATCATTGTCTCCTATTCATTAATTGTTATTGAATGCTGTTTTGTTTCGCGGCCTCCGGTGTTCCCGTCGGCCTTCACTTATCATATTGCAAGATGCGTACCAATACACAAATTGCGCCATAATGTCGGTTAAGACCGACATTATGGCGCAATTTACGAATGAAAAATTAAAACTGAACAATGAAAAATTCCGGTTAGACTTTGTTCAAGCTGAAACACATATCCTGATTATTCGTTTTTCATTCCCTGATTTTTCATTGTTCATTTTTCATTATTCATTTTCTTAATTATTCATACTTCGTGCGATAGAGTCCGTCGATGATGCTGTCCGCCAAGCTGATGTTAGGCACCTGTATACTGTCGCATCCGAGGGCGTCGGCCACTATCATGAATATCTCAGACGCCGGAATGATCACGTCGGCGCGGTCGGCCTTAAGGCCGTACTGCTCTATGCGCTCGTCGACGCTCAGCTGCTTGAGCTTGGCGTAGACATCCTTTATCTCGGCAATGGTCACCTCGCGCGGGTCCTTGCCCGAGTGGGTGAGTTTGAAGAGCTTGTTGATGTTGCCTCCGGAGCCTATCATGCGCACGTCGGGCATGTCTTGGGCGAATCGGCGAAGGTCGGCCTTCATGTTCTCCACGGTCTCTTTCGACACCATGCCGCCGAGCATCCTCAGCGTACCGATGTTGTAAGAGTGACTGTGGCTGAGCTGCCCGTCGTGGAGCAGAGATATCTCCGTGCTGCCTCCGCCCACGTCGATGTAAGCGTAATTGCCGCTTGCGCTGCCGATGTTTTCCACAATGTTGTTGCACAGCAGACGGGCCTCCTCGCGGCCGTTGATTATCTCAATGTCGATGTCGGTGGCCTTGCGCAGCTTGTCGAGCACCTTCTTGCCGTTCTCGGCGTCGCGCATGGCCGATGTGGCGCAGGCGCGGTAGTCGTCAACCGAGTTGAGTTTCATCAGCTGGTAAAACGCCTTCAGCATGTGCTTCATCATCACCGCGCGTTCCTTTGATATCTTTCCGAGCGTGAACACGTCGGAACCTAAACGCAGGGGGACACGCATGTACATCACGCGTGAAATCTGTTGGCTGCCGTCTTGGGCAGTCCTGAAGTTCTTAATGAGCAGTCGCGCTCCGTTTGAACCAATGTCTATTGCCGCTAATCTCATGGTTTTTGCTTTTTTACTTCCTTACACGCCTTACGCATGAATGGTATATTTAAATAACGTATTTTGGGGCCGTTTATTTTGTCGTGGTCATTCCGCCGTCGTGCTTGCGGCCGCAGCCTCGGCCTCGTAAGCGTTGTGCAGCTCCTCTTGCGAGCGGAAGGGGCGGTCGCCTTCGGCCGCCTGTATCACGTTCATGCCCGAGCCGTCTACTATTCGTCCGTTAGTAGAGTCTTTCAGTCCGTACTCCACCGTACGCATCAGGTCGCGTTGCATGTCGGCGTCGTAGACGGGCGTCATCACCTCGATGCGGTTGAGCAGGTTGCGCGGCATCCAGTCGGCACTGCCTATGTAATACTTCGGCGCGCCGCCGTTGCAGAATATCAGTATGCGCGAATGCTCCAGGTAGCGGTCTATTATGCCCACGGCCTTGATGTTGTCGCTCACGCCGGGCACGCCCGTCACGAGCGAGCAGTTGCCTCGGAGCACTATGCCTATCTTCACGCCGGCGGCCGACGCGGCGTAGAGTTTGTTTACTACGTCAAGCTCGGTGATGTGGTTTATCTTCATCCTTATCCACGCCTCGCGGCCTGCGCGGGCGTTCTTTATCTCGTTGTTGATGAGCGAGAGGATGCGGTTTTTCATCGAGTTGGGCGACACCATCAGTTCCTTGAAACGCACCTGGGAGAAGGGACGGTCAATGAAGTCGAACACTTTCTTCACCTCCTGCACTATGTTCTTCCTCGCGGTCATCATCAGGTAGTCGGTGTAGGTCTTGGCGTTGCCTTCGTGGAAGTTGCCCGTGCCTATGCAGGCTATGTTGCCCTGCTTCGACTCTATGTACAACAGCTTAGAGTGAATCTTAAGTCCCTCCACGCCGAAGATCACGTTGATGCCCTCTTCCTGCATGCGCTTGCTCCACTTTATGTTGCTCTCCTCGTCAAAACGGGCCAGCAACTCTACCACGGCCGTAACCTTCTTGCCGTTGCGTGCGGCGCAGATCAGCGCTTTGACCACCTTTGAGTCTTTCGCCAAGCGGTACAAGGTGGTCTTTATCGACTTCACCTCAGGCTTCAGCGCGGCCTCGCGCAACACGCGGATGTAGCCGTCGAACGAGTGGTAAGGCACGTGTATGAACAGGTCCTTGCGGCGTATTTGGTCGAGAATGCTTTCCTGCGAGAGAAACTCGGGCTTCATTATAGGCTTCCACTTGGGGAACTTCAGTTCCTCGTGGCCGCAGTCGGGGAAGCCCATCAGGTCGCGGTGGTTCTGGTAACGGCTGCTGGCGAGCGACGCGTCGAGCTTGCTCACGTCGATTTTCGACATCAGCTTCTTCCTCATGTCCTTAGGCATCTGCTTGTCGTAGATGAGGCGCACGGGGTCGCCGTGCCTGCGGCTGTTCACTCCTTTGGCTATCTTCTGCAGCACGCCGTAGTCGAAGTCGTTCTCCATTTCCATCTCGGCGTCTTTCGTAAACTTAAACGAGTAAGCCTCGAACGTGCTCGGCTTGAAGCCGATGAAGATGAGCGGAAGGCAATAACGCACCACGTCGTCGAGATACATGATGTTGTCGTAACCGTCTGACGACGGCAACTTGACGAAACGTCCGTTCTCCCTGTCAGGCACCTTGATTATAGCTAAGCTGCTCTTGGGCATGTGTAACCCGTCGGTCTGCTCGGTTTTCTTCACCAAAAGGTAAATGCGGTTGTCCTCAAGCTGGCCTATCTCGTCGATCTCCGAGAACCATATAGGATTTGTGTAACCGTTAAGGCGGTCGTGGAAGTAGGCACGGAGAAACGCCTCCTGCTCCTCGTTGAGCTTCGTGTTGTCAAGAAGGCGTATGTTATGTTCCTCAAGCGCCCTGAACACTTCGTCTATCGCGACGGTGTACTCCTGACTGAACTGTGTGTTGAGCTTGTTAATCGTCTTGATGGTTTTCCGTATGTTGTCGTGCTGCTTGCGTATTTCCTTGTTGTCAGACTCCAGCAGGCGGTTGAGCGAAGCCATACGCACGCGGAAAAACTCGTCGAGGTTGTTTGAGTAAATGCCGAGGAACGAAAGTCTCTCAAGCAGCGGAATGTTCTCCTTGCGGGCTTCCTGCAATATGCGGTGGTTGAAGTACATCCAGCTCACGTCGCGCTCAACGTAGCGCGTTTCCTTCTTCTTCTTTGAATTATTCTTTACAACCATGTCGTTATTTTGTTCAGAATGAAAACATATAAAGCATTAAGTTAAAGAGCTTCGGCCTAAGACACGGGCCGAAACCGTAGAAAACCCGAAGGCCGGAAGGCGTTCAAAGTTTTTGCAAAATTATACTTATTATTCTGTTCTTTCATGGCGTTCGGCGTTAAATTACGGATAAAATATTGTTTCAAACGTGTTTCAATACACGGCCAACAGCCTGTCCTTACCGCAAAACCAGCGCGAAAGGCGCAGCCTGTCAAGCAGCCAGGCAACACCCAAACTGCCGGCTACGACGAACACAACCGACACCGCCGTATAAAGCAAAGCTGTAGGGTCGAAGCTGAACAACGGCACGAAACGCTTGGTGATAATGGTGAACATGGGCGAGAAAAGCAATATGGAAAGCGTGTTCTCACCGACGAACAGGGCGAGCCTACGGGCTTTAGGCCTTATGTAAGGATACTCAGCAAGGGCGAGACTCATGGCAAGATAGGTCATGACGACACCCTGAAGCGTGAAGCGGTCCATGCCGCCGGGACTGAACACGCAAAACAAGGCAAGCGGAACGGCTGCCAACCACGACGGCCGGAACACCTGCATGAAGCCTTGACCGCACTGCCGCGCGAACACGCCGGCAAGAAAATATATGGCATTGTCGAACGACATGATGCGCAAAAAGCGTGAAACCACGAAAAGGCATACACCAAACAGGCACACCTGAGACACCGGGTCGAGACGCTTTCCTAGCCTGCTTACGGCATAATAAATAAGGTAGCAGACTATCAGCGTATGCAAATACCAGTACGGGCCGAGAGGATGCAGCAGGAGTTTGTCGAAAAACAAGGCCGGCGTAAGACTGTCGATGTGCTCTCGTATGGGCAAGAACGAAGCCATGACGACGTAGCCCGACTCCATGACGGCATAAGGAACGAACAGCCACTTGACCTGACCTGCGAACCTGCCGACGCTCTTGTCCATGTTGGCAAGATAGCCCGAGATCACCAAAAAGGCCGACATGTGGAACGTGTAAACCACCTGCTTGGCATAAGGAAACTTATCGCCGACGTAAACCAAATGGAATATTATCATCAAGACGATGAACACACATTTAAGGAAATCTATTTGGTAAATACGAGTACGCATGGCTTTCGGATTGGCGTAAGTTAGTTGATAATACGTATATACTAAGGCATCACTTGCACTTGGCGTACCATTCGAGCAATATTCCTCGTGGCACACCGTTGCGCACGGCATCGTCTAACACTCTCTTGGCCTCCCTTTTCCTTTCCGACAGCAGCAGCATCTCAACCTTAGACACGATGTAATCACGATTGCCCGGCTCACGCTTCAGTGCCTCGTCGATGTCATAAAGCGCGACGTCATACTGCTTCATGCCCTTCTCAAACTCGGCTCTTGCCGCATAAACCACGCCGCTGTCAGGGAACATCTCCACAAGATTGTTCAGCTGGTCTGAAGCCTCTTGGGTGCGTCCGAGCCTTTCGTAGGTGTACGCAAGCCCCAGCCTCGCCTCCATGTTGTGGGGCGACAGGCTTAAGAAATGCTCGTAATCGCTCTTAGCAAGTGCGTAACGCCGCAGGTTGTTGTTGGCAAACGCCCTGTAAAACAAGGCCGGCAGGTTGTCGTGATCAGCCTCGAGCACACGGCCGCAGGCATCGGCAGCGTCTTCCCACTCAAGCAACTGCAGGTTAACGGCGGCCTGCTCGAGCTGCAAACCGAGCGAATCCGGATGCAGGTTTATCTTCCCGTTGATCACTTCTAACGAGTCGCGCCACTGCTTCAACGACTGGGCACCGGCCGTCATCGCACAAGCAAAGGCCAATAAGGAAAGGAGCAAGTGTTTCATTTCAGACCAAATGATAAAGAGTTAAGAACTAAGAAAAACACCGAACTACAGCGGTTGGAGTATTTTTCTTAATCCTTAACTCTCGGTTAAGCATTCAATTATCAATTGTTTTCGGCGTCAATAGCCTTGATTTTCTCACGCACGAGGTTCATGTCGTCTTTCAACTTCTGCACCTTGCGGTTCATCTCGTCAATCAGTGAATTGCCTTTCTTGCTCGACGCGTTGAGGAATCCGATATTATTCTCATACGTTTGGATTTCCTGACGGAGAGCCTCGTAACGGCGCATCAGCCTTGCGCGCTCGTTGTCAAGAGCGTCGCCGCCCTTTTCGGCCACGTTCTTCAAGTTGCTTCTGAACTTATCCAAGCGACGGCGTGCGGTAGAGACGTTCAGCTCCTTGTATAGTTTGTCCAAGATGTTGTGATACTCCTTATAGAGCTTGTCTTTCTCCTTAAACGGCACATGGCCTACGGAGTTGTATTCGTCGATGAGCTCGCGCACTTTCTCTTGTATGTCGTCTTCGGGCTGTTCGGCCAAAGCATTGAGCTGTTCTATTATCGAACGCTTCTTCTCAAGGTTGGCACGCTCCTCGTTGCGGGTGCCGGCATTGGCACTGTTGCGTGCGTCAAAGAAGTGGTTGCAGGCTGCGAGGAAGTCGTTCCACAGCTTGTCGCCGAGCTTCTTCGGCACCATGCCTATCGTCTTCCATTCCTTCTGCAGGGCTATCAGCTTGTCGCTCGTTGCTTTCCAGTCGGTGCTGTCCTGCAGGGCTTGCGCCTGCTCTACGAGGGCTTTCTTCTTCTCGGCGTTTTCAGAGAACTGCTGTTTCATGCTCTTGAAGTACTCGGCCTTCTTGCCGAAGAAATCGTCGCAAGCCGCACGGAAGCGTTCAAAGATCTTGACGTTCATCTTCTGCGGGGCGAAGCCTATGGTCTTCCATTCCGCTTGGACGGCTATTATCTCTTTAGTTTTCTTGTCCCACTCGGCAGCATTCTTTATTTCAGCCTTAGCTATCTCTTCCACACGCTCGCACAATGCGGTCTTCCTCGTGAGGTTGTCTTCCTCCTTAGAGCGCAATTCCTCGAAATGTTGCTGGTGACGCTTGTTTATCACCGTAGACGCGGCCTTGAAGCGCGCCCATATCTCCTCGCGCAGCTCCTTTGCCACGGGGCCAGTCTCGCGGTATTCCTGATGCAGCTTCTGCAACTGGTGGAAGGCGCTTATCACGTCGCTCTCGTCTGCGAGCTTCTCGGCTGCTTCGCACAGACGAGTCTTTATCTCAAGGTTTTTCTTAAAGTCATACTCGCGCGCCTCGCTGTTCAGCTTGAGCAGGTCGTAATACTGCTCCACGTAAAGCTGATAGTTGCGCCACAGTTCGTTAGCCTTCTCTGCCGGAACGAGCTTTATGTCCTTCCATTCCTGCTGCAGCTTCTTAAACTCCTGATATGACTTGTTCGCCTCGTCGGGCGATGTTATCATGGCTTTGATTTTCTCTATAATGTCGAGTTTCTTCTTCAGGTTGGCTTGTTTCTCCTGCTCCTGTTCCAAGAAGATCTTCGCGCGTTTCTCCTTTATCACGTTCATCTCGGCCTTAAATTCCTCTTCGTCGGCGTCAGGCACCACCTTATAATTGGCGGGGTCGCCTCCGGCCTCTACGTAAGCCTTCATGTCGGCTTCCCTTTCGGCGAAGTGAAGTTTGTAGAAAGCGGTCTTGAGATAGTCTACCTCGTCTTTCTTGGGAGCGTCGCCGCCGCGGGCGATCTCCTTTAGTCTTTCAACCACCTCTTTCTTGCTCTTATAAACTTTCTTTTGTTCCGATGAGTCGATTTCGGCAGAAGGAGTTTCCGCTGTCTCATTAGCTGCGGATGTGTCCTCCGCGTTGTCTGTCTTGGCAGTGTCGCCGTCGCCCTGTGCGCCGTTGTCCGCCGGTGCGACATTCAGCCGTTCTTCCGTCTTCTCTTGACCGAGAGTGTTTTCTTGAGAGTCCATCATGTAAGTTTTTATTAGTAGACAAGTCAACCGCCGACCGTCACGGAAGCAGCCGTGTTACGTCGGTCGCCGGCCGTTTACCGCCGGCCGAGCCGTTCATGCTTGCCGGCCCGTGTCTTGTCTGCTTGTTTCTTATTTCACATATTTATATTATAGGCTTGCAAACTTAATTAAAAATATTGTAAATCCGCAAACAAAATCCGGAAAAATTCGTTTTTTATTACTAAATGAGCCGTTTGTGTCTGAAAATCCACCAAGATATGCCTGAAATCATGGCCGACACGACTATGGCGATAAGGAAGCCGAACTTGTTGTGTTCCATGCCGTTGATCAGGTTCATACCGAAGATGCTGGCTATGAGCGTGGGGAACATCAGGATGATGGATACCGACGTAAGAGTACGCATCACGGTGTTCATGTTGTTGTTGATGATGCTCGAGTACGTGTCCATCGTAGACTCGAGAATGTCAGAGTATATGTTGGTGGTCTCGCGCGCCTGGCTCATCTCGATGTTGACGTCTTCTATAAGGTCGGCGTCGAGCTCGTCCACCTGCAGCTTGAACTTCAGCTTTGCCAGCAGGTTCTCGTTGCCGCGTATCGACGTGATGAAGTATGTAAGCGAGTCTTGCAGGCGCGAAAGGCCGATGAGCGACTCGTTGTTTACCTCCCGGTCGAGGTTGCGCTTGGCCTTCTCTATGAGACTGTTGATCTGCTTAAGACGCTTAAGATACCACACGGCCGACGAAAGGAACAGGCGGAATATCATGTCTACGTAGTCGGTAAAGCCCTCGCCGCGCTTCTGCTGGTAGCTCACGAAGTCTATCATCATGTTGGTCTCGTGGAAGCATACGGTTATCGTGACGTCGCGCTTGTGTATGATGCCCAACGGCACGGTGGTGTAAGGCGTGCGCGAGCGTATCTCCTTAACGAAGGGTATGCGCAGGATGATGAGCATCCAGCCGTCGTCATACTCGTAGCGGGCACGCTCGTCGTTATCGCTGATGTCTGAAAGGAAATAATCGGGAATCTTAAATTCCTCCTCCAGCAAGCGCTGGTCGTCTTCGGTGGGACATGTCACTTGTATCCAGCAGTTCGGCTCCCATTCGCCGATCTGCTTCAATCCGTTGTTGGTGTTCCAGAATGTTCTCATTTGCTAATCCTCCAAAAAATGTTACGCCAAGTGGGGAAGACCAGCCATGAGCCTACGCCTCCTCACCCTACAATTTCATTTTCTCCGCGTGATAATCGTCCATTTTTACTTTATGATTTCCGTTTTGCGCTGCAAAGATAGTGCAAGTCGGGCGAAAAACAAAATAAAAGCCGAAGAAACGAACTTTTATTTTCATCTGCAAGCGGTTATCTGGATGCAGGCGCGCAGCCGACCGCCCCAATGTAAAAGGCCGCCTTTCGGCCTGTAAAAAGATACCTTTTACGCTGCAATATGCGGCATATTGCAGCGTAAAAGGCGGCAAGCCAGAAGGCCTGCGGCAATAGCCTGACTGCAAGCTACTTACGACTGGCGCAACACAAGGTCAGCCTACGAGCCTTATTATCTTATCTTCGGCCACCGAAGGCAGCCTTCGGGCCAGGTGGCTGCATATCCTGTCAAACGACTCTTCGGGCGTGCGTCTCACGTCAAGACGGCCGTACAGGGTCTCGGGTAAGGCATAACGGGCCACGCCCCAACCGTAGGGATTGCCGTGCCTGTCGATGTTATACTCGAAATCGGATATCACCACACGCATGCTCATCATAAGCCGCGTGAGGATAGACTCAAGCGACACCTTGCCGCAATCAGGCATGCTGTCTACAAGGCCGCAGTCGGCGCGCCGCCCCCTGCCCTTGACAAAGCCGAGCATGCGGCGCAGCTCTTTCACCGTGGCGCCGCCTTCCGACATTATGGTTTGCAGCACTGCGTCGTCGAGCGCGGCGGTGTCGTCGTCTTTAGCGTAACGCTTCGAGCGGCGGTAATTAATCATGTCGGGCAGCCACTCAAGGCTTACGAAGCCGGCCTTACGACAGAACATCTTGCCGTAGGCGCAATGCCCCTCACGTATCACCGGACCCTTCCACTCCCACGGGCCGTCGTCGTCGGCCGAAAACCACAATTCCGCCGGCGTATTCTCTTCTATCGAGAATCCGGGTATTCCGCAGGAGAAGAACGGCATAAAGCCGTTTTCGAGCACGAAGCTCTCCATATCGACCGAAGAAGCTACCATGACACACAATCATTCTGTAACCGCGGCATGTAAGCCACGCGGCCTTTCAGCCTTTCAATTTCATTCCGTCCTTAAAGGCATCGCCCACCTTTCCGCCTATCACCAGATAATCATTGTGCACGGGGTCGAAGGTTATCGGGCGTAGCTTCGCAGGGTCTATTTTCCCCTTTTCGTCCAATATGCTCTCATCGGCACACACGTTAACTATGCGCCCGACCAAATGACACGTGCCGGGATCATAAGACACCAGCTCGCATTCGACGGCCATCGGCAACTCGGCTATCAGCGGGGCATTGACAAAATCGGACTTTACGGCATGGAAGCCGGCCTTACAGAACTTTCCTTCCACCTTGTTTGCCGACTCTATGCCTACGTAATCGCATGCCACAAGCATGTCTGCCGTGCCCATGCTCACCGTAAAGGCCTTAGAAGCAAGCAGGTTCTTCACTGTCTTGTGCCCCGCGCTCAGACAAAGGTTTATACGGTCGTCATAATCAATTCCTCCCCAAGCCGCGTTCATCGCGTCGGGAGTACCGTCTTCACCGTAAGTCGCAACGATAAACACCGGTTGCGGATAAGTCCACGGTTTGGCTCCGAAATTCTTTCTCATAACTCAATTTCTGATTAATTAAACATATAATAACGGTCAAGCCGGCATGAATGTCAGTCATGCCTCTTCCTATTAAACGCCGCCCGATCTGCGTTCCCGAATTATTGCGGACGTACTCCCCAGTCGGTCATTTCACGGCGCAAAACTCCGTTATAGCCTTACGCACGATGGTCTCGGCCTCGTCAATCGGACACTCGAGCCGGCCTCCCGAAGCGTTAAGATGCCCTCCACCGTTGAAATACAGCTCCGCCATGCGGTTGCACGGAAAATCGTCGACCGAGCGCAGGCTTACCCATACGAGGTTGTCTTTTTCCGTATCTTGGCGCAACGAGATGCTGAGCTTGGTCCCCTTTATCTGCAACGGCATGTTGACAAGCCCCTCGGCGTCTCCTTTTATGTAGCGGAAGTTTTTCAAGTCGTCGCGCGTAAGCACGAAATACGCCGCGCGGCATTCAGGTATCACTACCATCTTCTTGTACAGCACGTATCCGGTCAGCCTCATTCTCGACTCGCTGTAGTTGTTGTAGACGTTGCGGTAGATCTTGTCCTTATTGATTTGCTTGGTCAGCAGCTGGCTTATGATGAAGAATATCTCCGGGCGCGACGAGTTGTAAGAGAAGCCTCCGGTATCAGTCATCATGCCGCAATAAAGCGGCACGGCGCACTTTCTCGTCATCAAGTCGAACCCGCCGAGCTGCCAGATGATGCGGAACACCAGCTCGCACGTGCTGCATGCCTCGGGGTGCGACACGCACAAGACGGTATCCATGTCGGGGTTCAGGTGGTGGTCTATCATCACCTTCTTAGCCGGCGACTCCGTAATGCGGGGCGCCATGTCGTCGGTGCGCGAGGCTGTGTTGAAGTCAAGGCAGAACAGCAGCTCCGCATCCGACAATATCTCATCGGCAAACCCCTTATGCTTGTCGTAACGCACCATACGCTCCGTGCCCGGGAGCCATTGCAGGAAGTCGGGATAAGCATCGGGTATCACCATTACGGGCACCTTGCCGCAACTTCGCAGATACTCGGCCAGGCCGAGCACCGCGCCTACGGCGTCGCCGTCGGGGCTGCGATGACAGCACAATACGATTTTCGAGGAAGTGTCAATCAAGGTGCGCAACTGTTCAAGTTCGGCAGGAGAAAGTATGTCGATATTCATTTTTTAAGGTTGACAAGCAGAATAAAATACGACGAACGGACAGATAAGCCGACGGTCGTCACGATCGACTTATCCGCCCGTTTGCGCTAATCAGTTACCATAATTTATTAGGATATACTCCTTCGTCGACAAGGCTTTGGATCTTATCGACAACGCTTTGGCGGTCGGCGGCATAAGTCACGCCGAACCATTTGCTCGTAGTGTCGAGCACCTTGACCGTAGCCGTGCCTTCGTTGATGAGCTTGTTTACCATCAGCGGGATGAAGAACTCGGCCTTCGGGTTGGCCATGTTGGCCGGATCTGCGAGGAAGCCCTTGAAGTATTCCTCACTGTGGGCGAAGTAATCGGGAGTGAATCCCCACATGTTCATTGACACGGGAGTGTTGTCGCCTACGGCCACCCATGCACCCTGCTCGTCCTTGTAGCTCACCTTGCCGTCAACGCGCATTATCTCAGTGCGCTCCACCACGGTGGTAAGGTTCTCGTCGGCGTCCTTAGAACAGATGCCGCGGGCCACGGTGCCGTTCTCAGACAGCGTGTTGCCTACCCTGAATCCGACCATTGCGTAACGGTTGGTGCTGCCTTCGGGAAGGTCGGCAAGGAACTTGCCTATAACCATGAAGGCGTCGCGGTTGTAGAAGTCGTCGCAGTTGATGACGCAGAACGGCTCGCGGATCACGTCCTTAGCCATAAGCACCGCATGATTGGTACCCCACGGCTTTACTCGCCCTTCGGGGCATGTGAAGCCCTCGGGCAGGGCGTCGAGGCTTTGGAAGCAAAGCTCTACGGGCACATGGCCTTCGTACTTGCAGAGCACCTTGTCCCTGAAATCCTGCTCGAAGTCCTTACGGATGACAAACACGATCTTGCCGAATCCGGCCTTAATGGCATCGTAAATGGAATAATCCATGATGGTCTCACCGTTAGGGCCAAGACCGTCAAGCTGTTTTAAGCCGCCATAACGGCTGCCCATGCCGGCAGCCAACAACAATAATGTAGGTTTCATAAAATTTAGTGTTTATACTTTAATTAGATTCCCTGCAACGCCAGCGCGGTAAACATGCAAGCCGCATATTGGCCACGTCTCGCTTACGAGGTGCAAATATAACAAATTTTACCGATAAAAACGCATTCCAATCTATGTTTTTTGATAAAAACATGACAAACGGCCGCCATCGTTTCATTTTCACGCGAGCAAATGTCCGGGTTTTCATCCGCCCACGCGCCCCGGCCGGGCGGGGAGCCGCCAAGTCGCGTCAGAATGCCGACCGGATTGCATTCGTTCCTCACTGAAAGTCAACGACATACGGACTCAAGGCGGCACGCGTGCCCGAGCGGATTGCAAAATGCCACCTTTTAGGCTGCAAAAGGTAACCTTTCAGGAGGCAAAAGGTTACCTTTCACAAGGCAAAAGGACACCTTTTGGAAATGCGCCATACAGCCTTAGCCTGTAAAAATAAAAAACGTTTCTTCGCGCTTTTATTTTGCATTAATGCCTAATTGCACTACCTTTGCATCTCAGTAAAACAAAACCATTATGACACTATATCCTAAATTAATAACAGACGCGCTGGCTACGGTAACGTATCCCGGCACGAAAAAGAATCTGGTTGAAAGCGAAATGATAGCCGACAACATGCGTATTGACGGCATGAAGGTGTCGTTCTCGCTGATATTCCCACGCGACACCGACCCCTTCATGAAGTCGACGATTAAAGCGGCGGAAGCGGCCATACATTATCATGTGAACAAAGACGTAGAGGTGACGATTACCGTAGAGACTAAATCAAAACCGCGCCCCGAGCCGGGCAAGATGCTGCCGGGGGTGAAAAACACCATAGCAGTAAGCTCGGGCAAGGGCGGAGTGGGCAAAAGCACCGTGGCGGCCAACCTCGCCATCGCGCTGGCACGATTGGGATACAAGGTGGGCCTATTAGACACTGACATATTCGGTCCGTCGATGCCTAAGATGTTCAACGTTGAGGACGCTCGCCCTTACGCCGTGAACAAGGACGGACGCGCCCTGATAGAGCCTATAGAGAAATACGGAGTGAGGCTGCTCAGCATCGGTTTCTTCGTCAATCCGGACACGGCCACGCTTTGGAGGGGAGGCATGGCGTCGAACGCGCTGAAACAGCTTATCGGCGACGCCGACTGGGGCGACCTTGACTATTTCATCCTTGACACGCCTCCCGGCACGAGCGACATCCACCTCACGCTGCTGCAAACACTGGCCATAACGGGTGCCGTGATAGTGAGCACGCCGCAGAAGGTGGCCCTTGCCGACGCTCGCAAGGGCATAGACATGTACAGGAACGACAAGGTGAACGTGCCAATACTCGGACTTGTAGAAAACATGGCTTGGTTTACACCGGCCGAACTGCCTGAGAACAAATATTATATCTTCGGTAAAGACGGCTGCAAAAACCTTGCAAAAGAGATGGGCCTGCCCTTATTGGCGCAGATTCCGATGGTGCAAAGCATCTGCGAAAGCGGCGATGCGGGCACACCGTCGGCCCTCAACGCAGGCACCGTTACCGGCCAGGCGTTTATCAATCTCGCCCAAGCCGTGGTGACGATGACCAACAGGCGGAATAAGGAACAAAGCCCCACTAAGATCGTACAAATAAAATAAAAAGTGAAAGGGTGGAAAGGTAAAAAAGTAAAAAGGTAAAAGAGTAAAGCATTCAAATCCTGTGATGCAGTTTTACTTTTTTACCTTTTTACTTTTTTACCTTTCCACCCTTACGCCTTTATCTTCTCTTCTCCACTCCGCTTCGTCCCGTCCTGCGGTAGCTGCGGTAATCGTCTACGGGAATCTCGACATTCGACTCTTCCAACGCCGTGCCGTGCGGAAGCCTGAACTTCATGTAACGTATGTTCAGTCCACGCTCTATCCATTGGCTCTCATAATATGTTTGTATCGAGAGTATGCGGCGTGTGTCATCGTCAAGCTCGGCCGTATGGTAAAGATCCTCCGTCCTGAAGAGCAAAGGCAGACGATTATGTTCCACCATGTACGTGGTGTATGTGAACAAGAAATTACTGTCCGTCTTGACATGCACCACGCCTCCGTCGACAAGGAAACGGCGGTAACGCTCCATGAAAAACGTGCTTGTAAGGCGCTTGCGCACATTCTTCATCTGCGGATCGCTGAACGTAAGCCATATTTCCTGCACCTCGTCGGCCGAGAAGAAGCGGTCGATTATCTCAATGTTGGTGCGCAAGAAAGCCACGTTCTTCAAGCCTTCGGCCAACGCTTGCGTTGCTCCCGTCCACATGCGCGCCCCCTTTATGTCCACCCCGATGAAGTTGACATCAGGGAATAAGCGGGCAAGCCCGACGGCATATTCGCCCTTACCGCAGCCAAGTTCGAGCACAATGGGGTTGTCATTATGGAAATACATCTCACGCCAACGGCCTTTCATCTCGAAGGGGACTTGCTCGACAACGGAATAAGGGTATTGGAATACGTTCTCGTACCGTTCCATGTCGGCGAACTTTGCTAACTTACCTTTGCTCATCCTAATTAAGATTAAGAGTTAAAAGTTAAGAGTTAAGAATATAAGAAAGTATGCTTGAACGATGATTTTCTTAATTCTTAACTCTTAAATCCTAACTTATTCGATTACAACTTTCGTCCATCCGTGCACGTCCGGTTCAATGCCGTACTGTATGTTACGCAGCTTATTATAAAGTTTCGTGCATATCGGACCGGGCTTTCCGTCCTTGCTTATCACGAAACTCTTCTTCTCCTCAAGGTCGTCTATCTTTGAAATAGGGCTTATCACGGCCGCCGTGCCGCAGGCTCCGGCCTCCTCGAACGTGGCAAGCTCTTCCTCTGGAATCTGCCTGCGCTCCACCTTCATGCCCATGTCTTCGGCAAGCTGCATCAGGCTCTTGTTGGTAATGCTCGGCAAGATGCTTGTAGACTTCGGCGTGACGTAGGTGTTGTCCTTGATGCCGAAGAAGTTGGCAGCGCCGCACTCGTCCATGTATTTCTTCTCCTTCGCGTCGAGATAGAACTCGCAAGCGTAGCCCATGTCGTGCGCCATCTTGTTTGCGCGCAACGAAGCGGCGTAGTTTCCTCCCACCTTATATATACCCGTACCGAGCGGAGCGGAGCGGTCGTACTCGCGAATGATGACGTAAGGATTAGCGGCAAACCCGCCCTTGAAGTAAGGACCGACGGGAGTAACGAATATCATGAACAGGTATTCGGAAGCCGGATGCACTCCTACTTGGGCAGACATGCCCACAAGCAGCGGGCGAATGTACAGCGTAGCGCCGCTCTCGTAAGTCGGTATGTAGTCTTGGTTGAGGCGTACGACCTTAGCAACCATTTCCTCGAAAAGCTCAGTAGGCACCTCGGGCATGAGAATGCCGCGGCATGTGCTCTGCAGGCGGGCGGCGTTCTCGTCCATACGGAACACGCGCACCTTGCCGTCAGGACAGCGGTAAGCCTTCAAACCCTCGAAAGCCTCCTGACCATAATGCAGACACGTGGCTGCCATGTGCATCTTGATGTATTCGTCAGAGCACACTTCTATTTCGCCCCATTTACCGTCACGATAGTAGCAACGGACGTTGTAGTCTGTCGGAACATAGCCGAAAGACAAATTTGCCCAATCCAGATTTTTCATAATATCATTTTTATTGTTAAGTTTGTTAGTGCAAAAATAGTAATAATCTCAGTAACGAGCAATTTTTTTCAGGATTATTTGCAACAAGGCATGCAAGGCCCACCGTCAGGTCACGACTCGCCTTCGAGTATTTTCTTGATATCCTCGTCGGTTTTCGAGAGCTTGGCCTTGCACAGCCTTATCAGCTTTTGGGCGGTCTTCAGCTGTTCGCCGAGACTATCTATGTCAAGCTCGTCGTTTTCCATTTTTGCGGCGATGTCCTCAAGTTGCCTGAGGGCTTCTTCGTATTTAAGTTCTTTTGGCATGATGGGATTTTAATTATTCATGATTTGTCTGACGTTGTTTTGCCTCCTACTACCGACTTAACCCTACCGCGCCCGAGACGTGTTTCGATCTCGTCGCCGGCTTTCAGCTCGGCGGCCGAGCGCACGGCGCGGCCGCCGAGGAGCGTAATTGAGTATCCGCGCTTAAGCAGGCGTGCGGGGTCGGCTGCGGCCACGCGTTGCTCGAGCAGCTCTATGCGGTGGCGTGCGGCCACGAGCCGGCGTGCAGCCGACGGAGGAATGGACGACGAGAGGCGGTCGAGCCTCACTCCGGCCGCCGTAACACTGCGCCTCGCCGCAGCCTCGAGCCGACTCCAAACGGCATCGAGACGTGCCGTGCTGCGGGCGTTGAAGAGCGAGAACAGCACCGGTATGCGCTCTGCCGTCCGGCCGAGGCGCATGCGTTCCATGTCCATGCGGCGTGTCACCGACGAGGCTATCCGCCGTCCGGCGTCGGCCACACGATCGGCCGTGCGCTTCAGGTTGCCTATCAGTACTTCGGCCGCAGCCGTAGGGGTCTTGGCGCGCGTATGGGCCACCATGTCGACAACAGACTCGTCGCGCTCGTGACCTATGCCGGTGATGACGGGCAGCGGGAAGTTGGCCACATTCTCAGCAAGCAGCAGCGAGTCGAAGGCCGAAAGGTCGCTCGTGGCTCCTCCGCCGCGGATTATCACCACGCAGTCAAAGTTGTCGGCATCGGCGTTGACGGCATTAAGGGCCGATATCACGCTCTGCTCGGTGCGTCCGCCCTGCATCACGGCAGGAAAGAGCGTCACGCTGAAGCTGAAGCCGTAAGCGTTGCCGGCCAGCTGGTTGCAGAAGTCACCGTATCCAGCCGCCGTGTCGCTTGATATCACGGCTATGCGACGGGCGAAAGGCGTGAGCTGAAGTTCCTTGTTAAGATCGAACACGCCTTCGGCCTTAAGCGCGTTTACCACCTCACGACGCTTACGCGCCATGTCGCCGAGGGTGAATACGGGGTCGATGTCGGATACTATCCATGAGAAGCCGAAGTTCTCGTGAAACTGCGCACGCACCTGCAACAGCACTTTCATGCCGGCGCGCAGCTGCTCTCCGGTCACGTGCTCGAAGTGCGGACCGGCCAAAGCCCACGTGCTGCGCCAGCATCTTGCCGACGCGCGCGCCACGGTAGTGGAGCCGAGCGCGTCTTTCTGCACCAGTTCCATATAGCAGTGTCCGCCGCGCTCGCGCACTTCCGACAACTCAGCCTCCACCCAATAGGCGTCGGGCAGGGTCAGCTCTACGGCTTCGCGCACGAGCGAGTTAAGCTCATATAGGGATAATGTATTCCTCATGGTCGGCTGTTTGTCATGACTTTGTGTGTCATTCAGTTTCTTGTTTCGGCCCGGCCCTCTTGGTATGCCTTTCGGAAATCGGGTATTCCGTAGCCGTAGATGTTGTCGGGGGTAGAGCGGTTGTCGGCGCTGTCCCTTACGAGGCGTATTATGTCTTTCGCCGTCAGGCCGGGCAACGCCTGCCAAAGGCACGCCACGAGTCCGGCCACTACGGGCGTAGAGAACGACGTGCCCACATCCTTAATTATGGTGCCCCGCCCCGTTATCACGGCCGTGGGGCTGCCCAGGGCCATCACGTCTGGCTTCACACGGCCGTCGGCCGTAGGGCCTATGCTGCTGAAAGAGGCGTTGCGGCGGTCGGGGGTGACGGCCCCCACGGTGATTATGTCGGTAGCGTCGGCCGGCACGTTTATCTTTTTCCACGATGCCATGCCGTCGTTGCCGGCGCTGCACACGAGGACTATGCCCTTATCGGCGAGCATCGAGGCCGTGCGCGATATCATGGCCGTGCGCCCGTCGAGCTGCGACAGCCTGTAATTGTCTGACGGAGTGTCGAACGCGTGGAAGCCCAGCGAACTGCTTATTATGTCGACCCCGACACTGTCGGCATACTCGGCGGCTGCCGCCCAGTAGTCTTCCTCGGCAAGGCTCTCGGTCCGGCTGTCCTCGCATCTCAACAGCAGGTAAGACGCCTCGGGAGCCGTGCCGACGAACACGCCGGGCACGTTGACGGCCATCGTTGACAACACTTTGGTGCCGTGGTCCATTTCCTTAAACACGCTCTCGGACCGTGGCACCACGAAGTCGCGCCACCCGGCCACGCGCGCCTCCTTAAGGCACGGTATGCGGTCGGCGTTCATGAAGCCGCCGTCGAGCACAGCCACGGTCATGCCGCGCCCGCGGAATCCCCGGTCGTGCATGCTCACGCCCCCGAGCATGTCGATCTGGTCGAACGTCACTCCGTAACGACTCTGCGCAACGGTGTCCCAGCGGTTGAACTCCGTGTGAAACCTCACCCTCGGCATCTCCGAGTCGATAGAGTCAGGCGATGTCCACACCTTCCTTATGCCGCTGACGCAGCCCAGCAGGGCCACGCTGCGTAGCACCTCGAGGTTGCGCCCGCGCACGAGCAGGGTGTTGTTCCATTTGCTTTGGCTCACCACGTCGACCCCCGTGGAGCGCACTGCATCGACGTAAGCGGGGTTCAGCGGCAGGTCGGTAGAGTCTATGCCGAGATGCTGTCGCCTGCGCCTGGCCACGGCCTTAGCCGAGAGGAAGTCGCGCGGACGACTGACGCTGAAAGGCGTACCGGCCTTATCCTTCAGCATGACACGAAACATGTAAGTCTTGCCTCCGGGGTAAGCTATCTTGTGCGCGGTTCCGCCCGGACGCGCCCAAGAGCCCGCCGCAACAGTTAAAAACAACAATATGGATATGAGTCTGACCATCTACTTGCGGTGTCTGTATTACGGGCTGCAAAGTTAGCTCATTTCAATGTAAATACAAAATGTTTTAATCACGTAAACACGTCTTTATTTACGGCGGCACGACAAGCCGCCATAAGACGCACGAGGCACGGCTGGCAACCGTCAGTCTGTAAAAACCGTAAGTACAAAGCATCCTTTAGCTTACACTACAACACAAGCCGTAGCAACAACCGACGAAAACCGTAAGCACACGAGCGGCATACGCTATCAATCCGAAAGGTTACCTTTCGCATCGTAAAAGGTAACCTATTGCAACGCGAAAGGTTACCTTTTACGACGCAGAAGAAGGCCTCCTGAAACACGAATTGCCACAATCATAGTCAATATTAACCCTGATTTTATGCCCGAAATGACGAAAAATCATTAACTTTGCATTCACCAAATCCATAAACATTTAATCCGAAAACATTATGACACCTAAGGAAACGCGCAACGAACGCCTTGCGCAGAAGATGATAAAAAACCTGCAACGGCGTAACTTTAACGCAACATACTGCCCAACGGCGGCCGAGGCCGTAATTAAGATATCGGCGATGATACCCGACGGAAGCAGCGTTACGTGGGGCGGCTCGATGACCATACGCGACATGGGGCTGACCGAGGCCCTGCACAAGCGCAACCTTAACATATTAGACCGCGACCTGGCCGCCGACCGCGACGAGGCCCAACGCATATACCGCGAGGCGTTCTCGGCCGACTATTACCTCTCGAGCGTCAACGCGATAAGCGAAGACGGCGTGATAGTAAACATCGACGGCAACGGCAACCGCGTGGCCGCCATCACCTTCGGGCCTAAGAACGTAATCTTCGTGGTGGGCCTCAACAAGGTGACGCAAGACGTGGAAAGCGCGCTGGCGCGCGCCCGCTCGACGGCCAGCCCCATCAACGCAGCCCGCTTCGACATCAAGACCCCCTGCCAAATCGACGGCGTATGCCATAACTGCAACTCGCCCGAGAGCATCTGCAACTACATCCACTTCATGCGCAACTCACACCCGGCAGGCCGCCACACCGTAGTTTTAGTGGGCGAGGATTTGGGATATTAGGAAGTTAAGAATTAAGAGTTGAGAATTAAGAAAATTTCCAACAAGTCATATTTTCTTAATTCTCAACTCTTAATTCTTAATTATATTGAAACTCTTAATTCATAATTCTTAATTCATATAAATGATTGTCTGCATTGCCGAAAAACCGAGCGTGGCGCGCGACATAGCGCGGATATTGGGCGCAACCGTCTCGCACGACGGATACATCGAGGGCAACGGGTACCAAGTGACGTGGACTTTCGGCCACCTGTGCACGCTGAAAGAGCCTGACGACTATACGCCGATGTGGAAGCGCTGGAGCCTCGGCGCACTGCCGATGATACCCCAACGGTTCGGCATAAAACTGATTGACGACAAGGGAATATTCAAGCAGTTCGCCGTGATAGAGCGACTCATGCAAGCCGCCGACGGCATAATAAACTGCGGCGACGCCGGGCAGGAAGGCGAACTGATACAGCGGTGGGTGATGCAGAAGGCCCAGGCAAAGTGCCCCGTGAAGCGTCTGTGGATTTCGTCGATGACCGACGAGGCCATACGCGAGGGCTTCCGCACGCTGAAAGACCAGCAGGAATACCAACCACTGTATCTCGCCGGACTGAGCCGCGCCATAGGCGACTGGCTGCTCGGCATGAACGCCACGCGCCTCTACACGCTGAAATACGGGCAAAACCGCCAAGTGCTATCCATTGGACGCGTGCAGACGCCTACGCTCGCGCTGATAGTGAACCGCCAGAAGGAGATAGACAACTTCAAGCCCGAGCCTTACTGGGTGCTTTCCACGGTTTACCGCGACACGCTGTTCACTGCCACCGCAGGCAAGTTTACGAGCAAGGAGGAGGGCGAGGCTTCGTTCGCCAAGATTGCGGACAAGCCGTTCACCGTAACCGACGTGCAAAAGAAAGCCGGCAAGGAGGCTCCGCCCCACCTCTACGACCTCACCTCGCTGCAGGTGGACTGCAACAAGAAGTTCTCAATGAGCGCCGAGACAACGCTCAACGTGATACAGTCGCTCTACGAGAAGAAGCTCACCACGTATCCCCGTGTAGACACTCAGTACCTCAGCGACGACATCTATCCCAAGTGCCCGGCTACGCTGAAGGGTCTGCGCGGATACGAGACGTTCACCCAGCCGCTTGCCGGAAAGCCACTACCTAAAAGCAAGAAGGTGTTCGACTCGTCGAAAGTAACCGACCACCACGCCATCATACCCACGGGCGTTCCGGCCTCGGGCCTCACCGACCTTGAGCGTCACGTCTACGACTTGGTGGCCCGGCGTTTCATCAGCGTATTCTATCCCGACTGCAAGTTCTCGACCACCACGGTCACTGGAAAGGTTGACGACGTTGACTTCAAGGTCAGCGGCAAGCAGATTCTCGACCCGGGCTGGCGCATCATATACGCCAAAGACGCGCAAACGGCCGACAACGACGGCGCAAAACCTCAGGACGAGGAGCGCACGTTGCCCGCATTCGCAAAAGGGGAAAGCGGCCCCCATGCGCCTACGCTTACCGAGAAGTGGACTACTCCACCCAAATACTACACCGAAGCGACGCTGCTCAGGGCGATGGAAACGGCCGGAAAGTTCGTCGACGACGAAGAACTGCGCGCCGCATTGAAGGAAAACGGCATCGGCCGGCCGTCGTCGCGCGCAAACATAATAGAGACTTTGTTCAAACGCCTATACATCAAGCGTGAGCGTAAGAACATCGTCGCCACGCCTACGGGCATCGAACTGATAGACACCATAAAGGAAGAACTGCTGAAGAGCTGCGAGCTTACGGGCATCTGGGAAAAGAAACTGCGCGACATTGAGCACCGGAAATACGACGCCGGGCAGTTTATCGACGAACTGAAGCAGCAGATCACGCAGATAGTGAACGACGTGCTTGCCGACAACAGCAACCGCCACGTGACCGTGATGACCGACGAGGACCTGAAAAAGAAGACTCAGAAGAAGGCCGCCAAGCCAAGACCTAAAGCCGCGACCGTGGCCGCTGCCGCGCCGGCCGGCGGCAAGCGGCAGGCAGAAGTGATGCCTGCCGACGACTCGATAATAGGCTCGACGTGCCCCGCATGCGGCAAAGGACACATAATAAAGGGCAAGACCGCCTACGGATGCGACCGCTGGCGCGAAGGCTGCACATTCCGCCTGCCGTTTAAGTAGAGCCTTGCCGCGCCGCGTTCAATAGATCTCAGATTTGTTTTTCTGACTGTAACGAAAGCAATAAAACGGGGAAAAACAAGTTATTATACATGACCGTATAACCTAAAACGACATGAACGCAAGAGTCTCTACATATATGATAATGTGTGTCATGGTGCTGCTCACAGTCTCGTGCGGCGCAGACCACTACATGAAAAAGGGCGAGAAGTTTCTCGCCATCGGCGAATATTACGACGCGGCAGAGGAATTTAAGGTGGCCTACAACAAGACCCCGACTAAGGAAAGGGCCAAACGCGGCGAGCGTGCGCGCAAACTTGCCTACTGCTACGACCGCATAAACTCAAACTCGAAAGCCATTGCCGCCTACCGCAACGTCATCCGTTACAAGAAAGACAGCACGGACACACACCTCGCTTTGGCGCGATTGCTGATGAAGGCGGCAAGCTACAAGGAGGCCGCTAAGGAGTTCCAATTAGTCTTAGACTCGCTTCCCGACAACGAACTGGCCAAGACCGGACTGCTCGCCGCACAGACGGCGCAGGCTGAAAAGGAAGCAGGCTCGCGCTACATTGTGAAGAAGATGGACATATTCAACTCTCGGCGGGCCGACTATTCGCCGATGCTCTTCGGCGACGAGTACGACCAACTCTACTTCACTTCCACCCGCAACGAGGCCCAGGGCGACGAACTCAGCGGCATAACGGGCACGAAACCCGGCGACATATTCTTCTCGCAGAAGGACGAAAACGGCAAATGGCAACGGCCGGAGACGATAGAATCGGGGCTGAACACAGAGTTTGACGAGGGCGCATGCTGCTTTACGCCCGACCAAAGCGAGATGTACCTGACACAATGCGTCACCGACCCGAACTATCCGAGGTTTGCAACGATAGCCACGTCGGCAAGGGCCGACGCCTCGTGGGGCAAGCCGCAGACGCTCGAAATAACGCGCGACACGCTGTCAAGCTACGCCCATCCCGCAATATCTCCCGACGGGCTTTGGCTCTACTTCACTTCTGACATGCCCGGAGGAAAGGGCGGTCTCGACATTTGGCGCATCCGCCTGACCGAGGCCGGGCTTGGAGGCGTAGAGAATTTGGGCGAGCCTGTCAACACGCCGGGCGACGAGATGTTCCCCACGTTCAGGCCAAACGGCGACCTGTATTTCTCATCAAACGGCCACAAAGGACTCGGCGGACTCGACATCTACATAGCGAAAGTGGACAAACGGACGAAAAGATTCGTGCTCGAACACCCGGGGTATCCGCTCAACTCGCAGGGCGACGACTTCGGAATGACCTTCGAGGGGCTGCACAACCGAGGCTTCTTCTCGTCAAACCGGGGCGACGCGCGCGGCTGGGACCACATATACAGCTTCGAGAAACCTGAGATCATACAGACCGTAAAGGGCTGGGTCTACGAGATGGACGGCTACGAACTGCCCGACGCCGAGGTGTACATGGTGGGCAGCGACGGCACCAACCTGAAGTTGAGCGTAAAGGGCGACGGCTCGTTTACGCAGGTGATAAACCCCAACGTAGACTACATCTTCCTTGCCACGTGCAAGGGATTTCTCAACCACAAGGAAGAACTGAGGGTGCAGCCCGTGACCGAATCGGAGGAATACGTGCTGCAGTTTCCATTGGCTTCGATACGTGTGCCGGTGCTGATAGACAACATCTTCTACGACTTCGATAAGTACACGCTTCGCCCCGAGTCTGAAAAGGCGCTCGACGAGCTGGTGAAACTGCTCAACGAAAACCCCAACGTGACTATTGAGCTGAGCGCCCACTGCGACTACAAGGGCAGTGCCGAATACAACAAGACACTCTCGCAAAGAAGGGCAGAAGCCGTGGTAAACTATCTCGTAGAGCACGGAATAGCCAAAGATCGCCTCTCGCCCGTTGGTTACGGCAAGGAGAAACCCAAGACCGTGCGCAAGAAGCTGACTGAGAAATACCCGTGGCTGAAAGAAGGCGACGTGCTCACCGAGGAGTTCATAAAGAAGCTCGACGAGGAGAAGCAGGAGATATGCAACCAGCTGAACAGGCGTACTGAGTTCATAGTGCTGCGCATCACCTACGGAATGTTCGACGAGCACGGCAACCTTAAGAATCCTCCCAAACCGCAGGAGCCTGCCGACGGCGGCAAGAGTGACGACGACTTATTCTTTGATTTTGAATAAGTTGAATGCGTTTCACTCCTTAGCCAGCACCTTATAGCCACCGATTAGGATTATCATTATCAGCAATTGCCAGAGCAGATAAGGATGCCCTGAGAGCACGGGGTCGGCAGAAACAAGCGAGACCGACTCCTTGACGACGGCCGACAACGTGCCGAACCAATCGAACACGGCGCACAACAGCGCGCCGGCCACGAGGCACACGGCCGTCCAAATGCGGTTAAGGCGGCGCGCGCGGTCGGGCAAGCGGCGCATGACACGGCGCGAGAAGCCGTCGTCAGGCAGCTCAATCTTGTTCTCATCGAAAAACTTCCTTACTAAAAGTTCGTCCCTGTCATCTATCATATCCGTTCTCCTTTAATATCGTTGCAAGTTTTGACTTACCTCGGGCGAGGTGCGACTTCACCGTGCCCTCAGGCATACCCGTTATCACGGCGATGCGCCCAATGCTCTGCCCTTCGACAAGTTGCAAGGTGACGCACAGGCGCTCGTCGGGCTTTAGCATCTTAAGGCATTCGTAAATGTCGATTTTCAGTGCCACGTCTGCACTGCGGCCGGCGCGTCTAGCCGCGTCGCCGTCAATGTCGGCGGTAAGCCTTCGCGTCCTAACGTCGTCGAGAAACACACGGTAAGCTATGCGGAAGAGCCATGTGGAAAAGCCGGCCGAGCCGCAGTAGCTGCCGATGTGGGTATAGGCTTTTATGAAAGTGTCCTGCGCCAAGTCGTCGCTCAGGGCCGAGTCGCCGAGCGTCAGCCCCAACAGGAACCGCCTGACGGCCGACTGGTGGCGCTTAACGAGAGCGTCGAAGGCACGCTTGTCGCCGAACGCCACTACCCGGGCTACTAGTGATATGTCGGTCAGATCTTTCATATATTCCTTATATACAATAGCTTACGGTCTCACGGCGAAGTCAGTCTACGGTGTAATCGTCGTCAATGCCGTCGTCCTTAGCTTCATTCTTCTTACGCGTGGTGTAGGCTATCACGGCCTGCCCTGCGCCGTAAAGGGCTACAAGCACGCCGATACCGACAAGCTCTTCTACGTCAAAAGACAGGAACATGGCAACCAGACCGAGGCCTATGAAAAAGTTTTTCACGCCCTTGCGCCACAACACTTCGCTGCTCTCAAACACCGGGCTGCGCATCTCTTCAGGCACGGGCCGCCCCGACTCCACGGCCTTCTCCATGGCTTTGTAACGCTCGTTCCGGCGCTTGAACACGAGATACAGGATGACGGCAATGAGGATTATGGGCGAGAACACCACAACGATGCACAACAATACGAAAAAGATGGCGACAACCACGCCTCCCATCCCTATCGTGGTGAGATAAGCGATTAGCTCGAACGGGTCGCTGACGCGATTCCACGACGTGTCATCGTCTAACACCTGCTGCTGCCACGTCTGCCTTGAAGACTGTGAAGCATGGGCTACAGTGTCAGAGGAAGCGGTGTCTGAATAAGCCACGATGGCGGCGGTGTCGTCGGCACTCACTTCCGATGCGGCATTGGCGTTAGGTTTATAGGCTGACGACTGTGCCTCAGCCGCAAGGCCGAACGCCACGGCCATAATCAACGTAACAAGTAAATTCTTCATATCTTCATCGTTTTTTTGTTTCTGCATGTTAGACGCATGTAAGGGTGGAAAAGTTGCAACGAATTGCGATTATTTTTCAAACAACGTGAAAACGCATGCCAATGTCCTTGCAAAAGGTTGCCATTAACCACGCCAAAGGCAACCTTTTACGGCCTGAAAGGTTACCTTTTACACGGCAAAAGGCGGCCTTTTGCAAGGCGCGTCATAAAACATTGTAAATCAATAAGTTAATCAAGCATAAACCACATAATAGGCTTCTTCCTTATATTGACGCATCAGTGCCCGCCGGTAACGGGTACAAATCGAAATCATATTTGACGGATAAATAACATTTTACGATAAAATCATTGCACGAACAGGAAAAAATCGTATCTTTGCAAATATAACATTAAAATCAAGGAGGAATAAGACATGAAGCCGTTAACAGCAATGGAGCACCTTTAGTCGCTGCCGAAAAGCAACAAGAAATGGCTGTCTGATAAGCTCATTGAGGACTTAAGCGTAAACACCCCTGAAACAATCAGCAAGGAAGAGATACTTGCCGGCATCGACCTCGGTCTGAAAGATGTTAAAGCAGGCAGAACAAGACCTGCGGAAGAATTTTTAGAGGAATTGCGCAATGGAATATAGAATAAAGACAGCCCGCTCGTTTGAGAAGGAACTTAAGCGGTTAGGCAAGCGTTACGCCTCTATTACAGACGATTATGCCTGTTTGCTTGACGAGCTTCACACCAACCCGCAGCTCGGCACCGACCTCGGAGGCGGGGTGCGCAAAATACGCATGCGCATTGCGTCGAAAGGAAAAGGTAAGGGCGGCGGAGCAAGAATCATCACCTTTACGGTCATCGCCGCCTGGATGAGACGGAAGTCAACCTTCTCTACATCTACGACAAGACGGAGCGCAACAACATTACGGCAAAGGAAATAGACGAACTGCTAAGTAAAGAACGGACTGAAATAAAACCCACCGCTTATGGCACTCAACACGGACAAGAACCTGAAACTATATTACTCAATCAAGGAAGTGGCCGATATGATAGGCATATCGGAAAGCATGTTGCGCTTTTGGGAAAAAGAGATACCCATGCTCAAGCCCAAAACTACGGGCAACAACGTGCGCCAATATACCGAAGCCGACATTGAGAACGTCAAGGCGGTGTACAACCTTGTCAAGGTGCGCGGCTTCAAGATAGCTGCCGCACGCAAGATGCTGCGCGAAAACAGACAGGGCGTGGACGACAACGCACGCCTGATGGAAAGCCTCATACGCGTGCGCGACGAACTGAAAGAGCTGAAAAAGCAGTTGGATTATCTGGAGTGAACCCGTAATGATAAACAGACAAGGAGATTTGCTCCATATCAACGACCAATTAGCCGATGCCGCAAATCTCCTTGTCCGACCGCCTGATTGTTAAATCATTTCAACACGCTAAAGCTCAGGCAGCCAAGCGGTATCCATCTTAAAAACGTTTTCAAGCGTCACCTCGGCTGCGTCCTTCTTGGTGAGCTGCCGGCTCCACTGCGCCCTTTCACCGGCCTTAGCACCGGCTCCGGTGTTGCCGTATTCCAGGTAACGGGCCGTATGCTCGTTGGAGGCGTTGCCCCAGTTGTGCCATCCGGCGGGAACAATATGCGCTCCGAGTTCGCAATTCATAAACAACGTGTAGGCGTAAGGCCGCCACGGACGGCCGAGATACACCTTCGTCACCCCGTCGGCTGCGGTCAACTTACAGTGGTTGAACACGTAGCCGTAAGGCGTTGACTGCGGAGTGGACGCGGCCGTGACGTATGAGTTTTGCTTGCTGTGTATCGTGCAATTCTCAAACCACGCAGTAGACGGGCCGAAGATGAAGTCGGTAGTACCCTCGACGTAGCAATCCTTGAAGTAAAGGCGGGTGTCGCCGACACCCGTATAAATGGTGTCTTGGTTACCCAACAGACGGCAATTCACGAACACGAGACGGTCGCCCTCGGTGTGAAGGGCTACGGCCTGCCCTAATTTGGCGGCGTTGTTTTCTATCGTGATGTTCTTAAACGTTATGTCGCTACCCTCCACCTTGACCGTATAAGTACGGAAAGTGCCCATCGGCTGGTTAGTCAGCGGCAGGCGGATGTTGGCATGGTCGTCATAAGTTATTATCGTGTTCTCCTTGCTCTCGCCGCATATCTCGATATTGGTGAGCCACGACGGTATTGTGAGTTTTTCCTTATACACTCCGTTTTTCACGTATATCACCTTATGATATTCCATAAACGCACGGCATACTTCTACGGCTTCGCCAATGGTGCGAAATTGTCCCGTGCCGTCTCTTGATACGAACAACGTGTCCGGATTATCATAAGGATTGGCCGCCTTGACCGATGTCAAGGCGCAAATTACGGCAAATAATGTAATAAAAATCTTCTTCATCGTTTATTTCAGTTATACGGTTTTAGGGGTTTGAGGTTATACGGTTTGAGGTTATACGGTTTGAGGTTATACGGTTGTGGGGTTTTACTTTTTTACCATTTCCCTTTACACTACTTGTATAATCTCTTGAATCCCGTTGATTTCCTTCAGTTTTCCTATTATGTTCTTAACGTCGTCGCGGTCGTGTATGCGCAGCTCGATTGTTCCGTCAAATATGCCTTCCTCACACGACACGGTGATCTTATGTATGTTGACGTTAAGCTCCTCGGAAATCACCTGGGTAACCTCGTTCAATATTCCGATACGGTCGGTGCCCTTTATCTCAATGGTGGCGTCAAAGAAAAGCTGACGGTGCATGTCCCATTTCGCATCGAGAATGCGGTTGCCGAAACCGGCCTTCAGCTTGGCCGCCACCGGACACGAACGCTTATGTATCTCTATGTGGTTCATGCCGTCGATGAAGCCGAGCGCGTCGTCGCCGGGAATAGGATGGCAGCACGTAGGGAAGATGAACTGACCTATGTTCTCGTCGGTAATGAAAATCGGTTTCTTACGATTGAAACCTTCTTTCACGGTGAAATAACTCTGCTTCTTGGCGTTATCTCCGCCTTTCTTCTTATCTTTGCCGACGAAGGGGACAAACTTGCGCCAACCGCCCGTGATAGCAGGCTTCTTCTTTTTACCCGTAAGCTCGTCTACGTCCTTGTCGCCGAGTATGATAGTCTTATCACCAAGAGCACGGAATAGCGTCTCAGGCTTTTGCACCTCGTGGAATGCGCAGAGCTTGTCTACGACCGACGAACTGAACTCAAGCGAATTTTTCGTAAGAAACTCGTTAAGCACCTCCTCACCCTTCTTCTGCAGCTCTTTGGCTTCACGCCTTAGTATAGCCTGTATCTTTCCCTTCGCCTTAGCCGTGAAAGCAAAATTTATCCATGCCGGCTGCACGTGCTGCGAGTTTGAAGTGAGCACTTCCACCTGGTCGCCGCTCTGCAGCTTGTGGCTCAACGGCACGAGCTTATGGTTTACCTTTGCGCCGATGCAATGGCTGCCGAGGAAAGTATGTATCTGGAAGGCAAAGTCAAGCACCGTACATCCGGCTGGCATCGTCTTTATCTCGCCCTTCGGAGTAAACACGAATATCTCAGAGGCGAAAAGGTTCAGCTTTATAGCGTCAAGGAAATCCATTGCGTCAGGCTGCGGGTCGTCAAGTATCTCCTTGATTGTGCGCAGCCAGTTGTTCAGCTCGCCGTCGTCTTCGGTGATCTCTTCGCCTTCCTTATATTTCCAATGCGCGGCGAAGCCCTGCTCGGCAATCTCGTCCATACGGTCTGAACGTATCTGCACCTCTATCCATCGGCCCTGCCTGCTCATCAGCGTTACGTGCAAAGCCTGATATCCGTTGGCTTTAGGATGATTGACCCAATCGCGCAGGCGGTCGGGATGCGACTTGTATATTTGGCTTATCGCAACGTATATGTTAAAACATTCGTTGACCTCCTCTTCACGCTTCTTAGGCTTAAAGATGATCCTTACGGCCAAAATGTCGTAAATCTGCTCGAAAGTAACATGCTTGTTTTGCATCTTATTCCAAATGGAATAAGGACTCTTTACACGGGCCTTGATTTCATACTCAAGCCCCATCTTGTCAAGCGCCTCGCGTATCGGGGCCGTAAAGTCGGCAAACAAAGTGTCGCGCGACGCCTGGGTGTCGGCAAGCTGGTCTTCAATGGCCTTGTAAGCCTCTGGATGCTCGAACTTGAAACTTAGGTTCTCAAGTTCGGTCTTTATCTTGTTCAGCCCTAGCCTGTTGGCAAGCGGAGCATATATATACAACGTTTCTCCGGCTATCTTATACTGCTTGTTGGCAGGCTGGCTCTCCAGCGTGCGCATATTGTGCAGGCGGTCGCAGATCTTTATCAGTATGACACGTATGTCATCGCTCATGGTAAGGAGCAACTTCTTAAAGTTCTCAGCCTGCGCCGAAGCCTGCTCGCCGAATATTCCGCCTGATATTTTTGTCAGTCCGTCTACAATCTGGGCAATCTTGTGACCGAAAATGTTTTCAATGTCCTCTACCGTATAGTCGGTATCCTCGACTACGTCGTGAAGCAGCGCAGCACTGATGCTGGTAGACCCGAGCCCCATTTCCGAGCAGGCTATCTGAGCCACCGCTATCGGATGCATTATATACGGCTCTCCCGACAAACGGCGCACGCCCTTATGTGCCTGCTTAGCAAAATTAAAGGCTTTCGTTATCAGATCCACCTTCTTACGATGACGAGTCTCCAAATAGCTGTCTAACAGATGCTGGAAAGCACCGTTTACCAATTTCTCCTCAGCCATCTCACGGACTTTATCGATATTATTTTGCTCCTCCATAATCGTGTTCTTTTGATATTATATAATAAGGTGATATGTCGACACGGCCATGAGCCGATGTCATCTAACCCTGATTTTCTTTCCTGCGCGGATGTTGTTGCCTTTTATGCCGTTAAGTTGGCGCAATTTCCTTACGGTGGTATGGTTGCGCTCTGCTATCTCCGACAAGGTGTCGCCTTGCCTGATTGTAACCCTCTTCACCCTTGTGCGCCTTCTCTTACGTGCGCTGCTCTTTTTCTTAGTCGAACTTTTGCTTGACACGCTTGAGCCGGTATTGTTATCAACCTCGACCAGCGAGCGCCTTGTAAACAACGTCTCGGCCTTATACTTGTAGATTGAATCCTCGTTTGCGATAAACGTGTTGGTAGCCGTCGCCGGCATGCGGATTATCGAAGGCTTGTTACTCCCGTTCACTATGTCGCGGCGGTATTGCGGGTTTAGGGTGCGCAGCTCGTCGATGTTAATGCCGCAGACCTCGGCTATCTGCTGGAGATGCACGTCCTTGCTTACGATTATGGTATCCGTCTTTGCCGGCAGCTCGGTACGCATCGGGCAGATATTATGCTCGCAATAATAATTCATCACGTAGTTGGCGGCGATGAAAGCCGGAACATATCCTCTCGTTTCACGGGGCAGGTAAGGATAAATCTTCCAATAATCGGCCTCTCCGCCGGCACGGTGGATCGCTTTGTTAATATTCTCCGGACCACAATTATATGCAGCGATAACCAAACTCCAGTCGCCGAATATCTTATACAAATCCCTAAGATACTGGGCGGCGGCGTAAGAAGACTTAATAGGATCGCGCCGTTCGTCAACCAAAGAGTTAACCTCAAGCCCGTATTGCTTACCCGTAGCCACCATAAACTGCCATAAGCCGGCCGCTCCCACACGCGATGTGGCCTGAGGATTAAGCGCAGACTCTATCACCGGAAGATATTTCAATTCGAGCGGCAGCCCGTAAGCCTCAAGAGCCTCCTCGAATATCGGCGTGTAGAAATTAGACGCGCCGAGCATGTAACTGACGGAATGGCGCAGACGCCCCGTGTAGCGGTCGATGAACTTCTGAACGATGTCGTTATAAGGCATCTCCATAACATTTGGCAGACGCCCCAGTCTTTCAATATATACGTCCTTAGGGTAACTTACGTTTTCGTCACGTAAATTGCAATCATTATCCGGTTGTAGATAAGTTTTCGAGTAATATAAGTTCAAGAGGCTGTCCACCTCGTAATTCATTGCTTCAGGCACATCGATAATCTCTTCCTTGCCGTCACTGTCGGTCACAGTGATTTCCTCCTCGTTCTGAGCCTGCGTCACGCAGTTGCCTCCGAGAACTATTGCGGCGATAACGGTTAAAAGTTTTTTCTTCATATTAATTATACAAGTATCATCAAATTATATAATGGTTAGACCTCAGAATGTAAACAGACATTGGAAACCGAGCGACGACGACTTCAACGGATTCATCGACGTACCGTTGTTTAACACGGCAGGCTCGATCTTAAGGCTCAAGTCAGGCGATATGTCGAACTCGGATAACGACGCATCAACATAAGCGTCGATAACGGACAAGGCATAAACGCCGACAAGGATGAACACGCTTAAGTCGCGATACCTACGGTAGAAGTCCTTACGCCGCCTGAACAGATCTTGATAATGTTCGGTATTCTCAGGAGTAATCGTCACTCCGAGATGTAAAAACTGATTGTAACTCTGCGTATTAGGGTCGTTGTCCATTATGTCCATATACGCCTGCGAATAATCGCGAAACATCTGATTGTTCCATCTTATCGCATAGAAGCATCCAACAAAACCGCCGTAGACAATGGGCAGTTTCCAATATTTGCGATTATATATCTGGCCGGCTCCCGGTATTACAATGGCAAGCCACATTGCACGCTTGGCACTCGGACGCCATGTCGACCAATCGCGCTTTTCCTTCTTCCGTTCAACTATAACCGAGTCTACCTTACCGACATTGTCAAGACTGGCCGAATCAACCGCCGATACGATTTTAGCGACCGAATCATTAAGCTCAGGATATGCGTCTTTTTCGATATTGCCTACCGAATCGTCCATCGCAACATACGGGACGACGTACAAATCCATAGCCCCGCACGGCAGAACGGCCGCAAGCAACACGAAAACGGCCGCCATCCTTGCCCGCATGGACACGAACAGTCTTTTATTATTATCCACAATCTTACTGCTGTTCTTTCAGTTTGTCGAACATATTTATTATTTGTTCCAGCTCTTGTTCATTCGAGAACGGAATGCTTATCTTGCCTTTCCCGTTGGCTGCAAACGACATCTGCACCGGAGTGCTGAAAAAGTCAGAAAGCCTTTGCCTCAGGGCGGTGAACTCTTCAGGCATCTGTTGCTTCGACGCGATCTTCTTCTTTCCGCTTACAATGTCTTCGCCGTTCTTCAACTTCTGCACCATCTCTTCAACCTTGCGCACGGAGTATCCGTTCTTTTGTATCTCCTTAAACAGCTTGACCTGCAACGACGGACTGTCAACGGCCAACAGCGCACGTGCGTGCCCCATGTCTATCTCCTTGTTCTGCAGAGCCATCTGCACTTGGGCCGGCAACTTCAGCAATCTTAAATAGTTGGCAATGGCGGTACGGCTCTTACCTACACGCTCGGACACTTTCTCCTGTGTCATCCCGGTGCTTGACATCAAATGCTCATACGCCAAAGCTATCTCTATTGCGTTAAGGTCTTCACGCTGGATGTTCTCGACGAGAGCCATTTCCATTATGTTCTCATCCTTAATAGTACGGATGTAGGCCGGAATTGCCCTCAAGCCCGCCATCTGAGAAGCCCTCCACCGGCGTTCGCCGGCTATTATCTGGAATCGGTTCACCTCAATCTGGCGCAAGGTTATCGGCTGTATTATGCCTATCTCGCGTATGCTGTTTGCCAGTTCCTGAAGCGCATTTTGGTCGAACTCACGGCGAGGCTGGTTGGGGTTGGCCTCAATTTGTTCTATCGGAATCTCATTTATCGTCGAACTACCCTGCGGGCGCACCTCGTCGGTGGAAATCAAAGCGTCAAGTCCGCGCCCGAGAGCGTTGCCATATCTCTTTTTTACTGCCATGTCGATTATGTGAAATTATAAGGTAATACGGTCCTGCTGTCGTTCACGGTCTCGGCATAAATTTAGGCACCTCGAGCTAAACACCAACGTGTCAGCTCCACGCACGACCGTATCGGACATATTCACGACCTTACGACCTAATTTTTATTAATTATCTCTTTCGCCAAAGCCAAGTGGTTTTTACTTCCGGTCGAGTCTGCATCATAAAGTATTACCGGCAGGCCGTGGCTCGGCGATTCGCTCAGCTTGACATTACGCTGTATCACCGTCTTGAAGACAAGCTCCTGGAAGTGGCGTTTCACCTCGTCGTATATTTGGTTGGCCAGTTTCAGTCGGCTGTCATACATCGTCAGCAAGAATCCTTCTATCTCAAGTTTCGGATTGAGTTTGCTTTTGATTATCTTTATGGTATTGAGCAATTTGCTTATACCTTCGAGCGCGAAATACTCACACTGCACCGGGATTATCACCGAATTGGCGGCGGTCAGCGCATTCACGGTGATTAAGCCGAGCGACGGCGAACAGTCAATCAGTATGAAGTCGTAATCATTCCTTATCGGAGCAAGCAAGTTTTTTATCACCTGTTCCCTATGCTCGATATTAAGCATTTCGATCTCTGCGCCCACGAGGTCGATGTGGCTGGGGATTATGTCCAGCCCGTCTATGTCGGTCGTGTAGACGGCATCGTGCACGTCGGCGTTGTCTATAATACATTCATACAAAGTGCAGTCTATGTCTTTCGTGTTGACACCCAGGCCACTCGAGGCGTTGGCCTGCGGGTCGGCATCGATTACCAGAACCTTTTTCTCCAATGTTGCGAGCGAAGCCGCCAAATTAATAGTGGTCGTGGTCTTACCCACACCGCCCTTTTGGTTTGCTAATGCGATTATTTTTCCCATCTTTGCAATAATTGTTGACAAGCGGTAAACATACGAAAACAAAAACTTTCAGCCGTTCAGAAAAAACGGATCAACATGCGGCCTACCAACTGCATCCGTACCCGTTTCAGCGGCATTAAGCCATCCTCGACAGCCTCGTCTCACCTGCTTGTATCTCAATGACACTAAAATTATTTTGCAAAAATACATATTTTACTTGATAAACGGTTGATTTAAACCTTTTTTCGTACTTTTGTAGGCGAAAGAAAATGATTTTTAATGAAAATGATGAAACCGTTAATACTTATTTCCAATGACGACGGCTACCACGCAAAGGGTATAAACTCTTTGGTAGACATGATTTCAGATTTCGGCGACATTCTCGTCTGCGCTCCCGAATCGGCGCGCTCCGGATTTTCAACGGCGTTCTCGGCCACCACTCCGCTACGGCTGAAACTGCGCCGCAAGCGTGAAGGTATGGAGATGTGGTCGTGCAACGGCACACCCGTAGACTGTGTGAAACTCGCCTTGAGCGAACTTTGCCAACAAAGGAAGCCGGCAATAGTAATCGGCGGCATAAACCACGGAGACAACGCCTCGGTCAACTCGCATTACTCAGGCACGATGGGAGTGGTGCGCGAAGGATGCATGAAATATATTCCTTCGGTAGCATTCTCACTGTGCGACCATGACGACGATGCCGACTTTGAGCCGCTTCGCAAATACGTAAGAACCATAACATCAAGGGTTTTGCGTGACGGACTGCCTAAAGGAGTATGCCTGAACGTAAACTTCCCATTGGCGAAAGAGTTTAAAGGCGTAAAAGCATGCCGAATGGCTCATGGAACATGGGGCAACGAGGTAGTTCGCGCACATCATCCACGCGGCTATGACTACTTTTGGCTTGTAGGGCAATACACCAACGACGAGCCCGAAGCCGAAGACACTGACAATTGGGCCTTACGCCACGGCTACGTTGCGATAACGCCCACCACGATAGACGTCACGGCCCATGAAGTAATCGAACAAATTAACAACTTGATGCAAAACTCGTGACACGCTACGGCCGCAAGCCGAATGGGCCAACCTGTTTAGGCATTATGAAGAGTTAATATTCATAATGAAGAGATAATGAAATATTACCTTATAGTCGGCGAAGCCAGCGGCGACCTGCACGCCTCGCACCTGATGCGCTCGCTGAAAAGACTTGACGCGGAAGCGGAGTTCCGCTTTTTCGGCGGCGACATGATGTCTGCCGTGGGAGGAACGCAGGTAAAACATTACCGCGAGCTCGCCTACATGGGATTCATACCGGTGCTGTTGCACTTAAGGACCATATTCAATAACATGGCCCTGTGTAAGCGCGACATCGTAAGTTGGCAGCCCGACGTGGTGATTCTTGTAGATTACCCGGGCTTCAACCTCGGCATTGCGAAATTCGTACATGCCAATACGTCAATACCCGTTTACTATTACATTTCGCCTAAGATATGGGCATGGAAGGAGCACAGGATTAAGAACATCAAGCGCGACGTTGACGAGATGTTCTCAATCCTGCCTTTCGAGGTGCCTTTCTACGAAAAGAAGCACGGCTACCCAATCCACTACGTGGGCAACCCTACGGCCGACGAGGTAAACGAGTTTTTGAAAAGTTACAACGAGAGCGTTGAACACTTTTATGCCGAAAACTCGCTTATGGCCGACCGCTCAATCATCGCATTGGTGCCGGGCAGCCGCCGTCAGGAGATAAAAGACAACCTACCGAGCATGATAGAGGCAGCCTCGCGCTACGCGGACAAATACCAAGCCGTAATAGCAGGAGCACCGGGCATTCCACGCGATTACTATCAACAATTTACCAAAGGGCGCAACGTAGGCATCGTTTACGACAAGACTTATCCCTTGCTCCTCCGGTCAGAAGCAGTCATAGTAACCAGCGGCACCGCAACACTCGAGACTGCGCTTATAGGCACTCCGCAGGTGGTCTGCTATAAGACGCCGATACCAAAGGTCATCGCTTTCTTGCGCAAGCACTTATTAAAGGTGCGCTATATCTCTTTGGTCAACCTGATAGCCGACCGCGAAGTGGTAAAAGAGCTTGTTGCCGACACTTTCACCGTGGACAACATCGCCAAAGAGCTCAGCAAACTGCTACACGGAGAGCCCGGACGAGCCAAAATGATTGGCGACTACGCAGAACTAAGACTGAAACTCGGACAAAAGAACGCACCTGACAATGCGGCACGCATAATGACAGACTTAATCAGGCAAAAGAAGAATGCCGATTAAGACGTCCGACCGAATAAAACCTGAAAAACAAAACATAAAAAACAGACCTTAAAAAAAATGATTACCTTTACCTTAAGTTTGGTGGCCCTCGTCGTGGGCTACCTTGTCTACGGCCGCATTGTGGAGCGCATCTTCGCTCCTGACGACCGTCCTACGCCGGCCGTGAGCATGGCCGACGGCGTTGACTACGTAGTGCTTCCGGGTTGGAAGATCTTCATGATCCAGTTCCTCAACATCGCCGGCACCGGCCCGATATTCGGCGCGATAATGGGCGCCAAGTTCGGTCCGTCGGCCTACCTGTGGATAGTTCTCGGCTGCATCTTCGCCGGAGCGGTGCACGATTACTTGAGCGGAATGCTCTCCGTGCGCCACGGCGGAGCCGGCCTGCCCGAGCTTGTAGGCAGCTATCTCGGCAAGCGCACCAAGCAGGTGATGCTCGTATTCTCGGTTTTCCTGCTGCTTATGGTCGGCGCGGTGTTCGTTTACAGCCCGGCGCTAATCCTCGGCAAGCTCTGCGGCGACTCGCTTACTTGGGTCTACGCGTGGTGCGTGATAATCTTCGCCTACTATTTCCTCGCCACGATGCTGCCGATCGACAAGATCATCGGCAAGATTTACCCCTTCTTCGCCATAGCGATGCTCTTCATGGCCGTGGCCTTGATGGTGGTGCTTTTTGCCAAATGGCCGTCGCTGCCCGAGCTTACCGACGGGCTCGGGAACATGTCGCCCCAGTCGGGCACGATATTCCCATGCCTTTTCATCACGATAGCCTGCGGAGCCATCAGCGGCTTCCACGCCACGCAAAGCCCGCTTATGGCGCGCTGCATGAAAAGTGAGCGCCAGGGCCGTCCGCTCTTTTACGGGGCCATGATAACCGAAGGCGCCGTCGCGCTGATATGGGCAACGGTGTCTATGTACTTCTTCTACGGCGGTGCGGCCGAAGAGCTCGGCGTGCCGGCCACGCTCCAAGCCCCCGAAGTTGTCACCACTGTATCGCAGGGTTGGCTCGGCGTGTTCGGCGGAGCGTTGGCCATACTCGGCGTGGTGGCCGCCCCGATAACCAGCGGCGACACGGCGCTGCGCAGCGCGCGGCTCATCATAGCCGAGTTCCTCCACATGGAGCAGCACACCATACGCCGGCGCATTTACATCTGCATACCCGTATTTGCCTTCACGCTCGCCCTGCTGTGGTTCAACATTGCCGACGAGAACGGCTTCAACATCATTTGGAATTACTTCGGCTGGGCCAACCAGACGCTGGCCGCCTTCACGCTTTGGACGGTTACGGTCTACCTCGTGCGCAAGCGTAAGTTCTATTGGATAACGCTACTGCCGGCCATGTTCATGACGGCCGTCTGCACGGCGTTCCTCCTCATTTCCGACAATTCGTTCGGCCTGCCGACAATCGTCGGCTACGTTTCGGCCGTAATAGTATTCATCCTTTCGGGCATTCTTTTCGCCGCATGGATAAGAAATAAGAACTTAAGAATTAAGAGTTAAGAACTTAAGTCTTAAGATAAGCGAATTAAGAAACAACATAAAAAAGATGAAAAGCTTCCAACCGTTGCCCAAACTTTAAGTTATTGTCATTCCGAACTGAAACCCGGAATGACAATAACCAAACGCCTTGACAGCAGTATGGATATTACATCAGAACCAGAACAATACGGTCTGATAAATATTATGTTTTAATTATTCGTCATAACATTCAGGATCAGGATACATCAAGTCGTATCCATCCTGAATGCTGTTGTCTATCACCTGTTCCCATTTTTCAGGATTATTTTGTAAATCCTCATATTCTTCATCGTCCAAATCGAACAATGTCCTCTCATCTTTTGCCATCTACGACTTATTTACTATTTAGATTTACCCAATAACTTGGCAAGTTCAACACCAGCCTTAACTATTGTCCCTACTGCAATAAGAACACCTCCTGCTTTTTTAGCTTTGTCGCTATCTATCTTAGGAATTTTTGGATTATTTATTGGTTGCATAGTATAATTTGATTAACGATTCTTTTTAATTTTCTTAGAAATGGCCTTAGATAGTTTTTCAGCACCAATAGCAACACCTCCGCCTACCAATGCTGTAGTTCCCAAAATCACTTTAAGGCCGGTATTCATGTCACCTTTGCCTTTACCTTTAACAAGATCTCCAGCTTTAGCAATGTAATAAGTAATGTCTGAAGCACTCATTCCCATGGTATAATCTCCTATCGTCCTTACAATTCCTCAAGAACCTTTATTAAAACATGATGAAGCGTGGAACTGTACATCCACGTCCTTGTGAGTAGGCCCTGAGAAAACCTTTATAGACAGATGTGGAGATAGCAGCTCCACGCATACGCGCGGAGAACCATCATGCCAATCTTGTCTATATGTGAAAAAGGTTCTCAGGCTTTACTCACGCAAGATGAAGACATAACGCTTCCTTAATTCCAATAAGTTACGGACAGTTTTTACCCTATCCAAATGCAAAGATAATTAATATCTCAATAAATGCAAATTCTAATTGACAAAACATTATCTTTATTTTTTGTTAAAAATAAAAAATCATAAATATTCATAGAGTCCATGATCTGCTTGACGATCAACGTACTTTTAAAAGGCGACCTTTTAGGTTGCAAAAGGTAACCTTTTAAACGCCACAAGGCAACCTTTCAGCTCGTAAAAGGTTACCTTGTGGAAAACGGGGAAGTGGGAAACTAAGAACGGAATAAGTGAAGAGTGGAATAAGTAAGAGTGAAAAACGAAGAACCAAATAAGTGAAGAGTGAAGAATCCATTACCCTAAAAGCATTTGGATTCTTCACTTTTCACTCTTCACTTATAAACTATTTCTTTTCCTGAACGAACGGCTTCAGGCCCTTTACGGCCTCGGCCGGGGTTATGCGGCGGCCTCCGTTGTCGAGGTCTATCAGTATGTAGCGGTCGTTACCCATGCCGAGCTCTTTCATATACGACAGCTGGCGCAGGCCGTGGCGCGTCTCTATGCGCTCCACGAGGTCGTGGTGCTCGGCCTCGGTCATTGCGTAGACGAGGTCGATGCAGGCTTGGTCGAGGGCGAGGATGTCGGTAGACGAGAGTATGCCGACGTTGGGCGTAACCACGGGCGCGGCGTTTACGCCCTCGCAGTCGCAAGACACTGACATGTTGCGCATTACGTTTACATAAGTGATGTGCTTGCCGAAGAAGTCGACTACTGACTTCGTAGATTCCGTCATGCGCTCCATGAACTCCTCTTTGGCTATGTCCCACTGGTTGTCTTGGTTGGGCGTGGTGTGTATCCAGGCTTTGCCTATGCGCCCGTCGGCGCAGCCTATGCCGATGTTCTTGTTGCTTCCGCCGAAGCCTCCCTGCGAGTGGCCCTTGAAGTGGGTAAGCACTACGAGCGATTCATAGTCCTTCAGGTGGCTGCCTACGGCCATCTTGGTGAACCACTTGCCGCCCTTGACGGGCAGCGTCGTGGTGTCTTCCTCGTCGATTATGTCGACGGGGCAGAACGTCCAGCCGTTCACCTCGAGCGTCTTGCGGTGCTGTTCCGTTGTATAACGGTCGCCTGTGTAGTAAGTGTTGGTCTCGATGATGTTGGCTTTGGGCAGGTCTTTCTGCATCAGTGCCTTCACCCACGCCGCCGGGATGATGTTGGGGCCGTTCTGCTCGCC
>CALUFN010000002.1 GCA_944319945.1 uncultured Prevotella sp. | reverse complement strand
ATGAAGACTTTCCCACACACTTTGCATTTCCGTCTGATTTCTAATGCAATACCTGGCATAATTCTGAACTAATTTAATGTTTGTTATTTATAAGTATATTTTAGTCGCTTGTTTACGACTTTTTTGTCGCGGTACAAATATGGAACATGTCTTGGATAGAAATCGATAGGAATTGATAACAAACTCCAAACCCCTTAAAATGACAAATCCGTGTAACTTATTGAGTCACACGGATTTGGTTTCCGATAATTATTGTTGATTATCTAAGTCTACTTCACTTCCTCAAAGTCGGCGTCCTGAACGTTGTCGTTGGCCTTGCCGTCGTTCTGCTGCTGACCGGTGCCGGCGTTGCTGTTGCCGGTGAAACCCTGGCCGGCACCCTGCTGGGCACCGCCTGCCTGCTGGTACATCTGGGCACTGGCTGCCTGCATTACGCTGTTGAGGTTGTTGATGGCGTTGTCGATGGCCGTTACGTCACCGCTCTTGTGGGCGTCGCGGAGCTGCTGGAGGGCTGACTCGATGGCCGGTTTCTGGTCGGCCGGAATCTTGTCGCCGTTGTCTTTCAGGAAGTTCTCGGTGGTGAATATCATCGAGTCTGCCTGGTTCATCTTGTCCACGCGCTCACGCTCTTTCTTGTCGTTCTCGGCGTTCTGCTCGGCCTCGGCCTTCATGCGGTCAATCTCCTCCTTGCTCAGGCCTGAAGAAGCCTCGATGCGGATGGCCTGCTCCTTGCCGGTGGCCTTGTCCTTAGCGCTTACGTTGAGGATGCCGTTGGCGTCGATGTCGAACGTAACCTCGATCTGCGGAACGCCGCGGCGTGCCGGGGCTATGCCTTCAAGGTTGAACTGGCCGATGCTCTTGTTCTGTGCAGCCATGGGGCGCTCGCCCTGGAGTACGTGGATGGTAACGGCCGTCTGGTTGTCAACCGCAGTAGAGAACACCTCGCTCTTCTTGCACGGTATGGTGGTGTTGGCATCGATGAGCTTGGTCATTACGCCGCCCATGGTCTCGATACCGAGGGTAAGCGGAGTAACGTCGAGCAACACTATGTCGCCTACGCCGCTCTCCTTGTTGAGGATTGCGCCCTGGATGGCTGCACCTACGGCTACAACCTCGTCGGGGTTGACACCCTTTGAAGGCTCCTTGCCAAAGTAGTTCTTAACCAACTCCTGCACGGCGGGGATACGGCTCGAACCGCCCACGAGGATTACCTCGTCGATGTCCGAAGTTGTCAACTTGGCGTCACGTATGGCGTTTTGGCACGGAACGAGGCAAGCCTGGATGAGCGAGTGTGCCAACTGCTCGAACTGAGCACGCGTCAGATTCTTAACCAAGTGCTTGGGCACTCCGCCTTCAGCCGTGATGTACGGCAGGTTGATCTCCGTAGAGCTTGAGCTTGACAGCTCTATCTTGGCTTTCTCGGCAGCCTCCTTCAGACGCTGCATGGCCATCGGATCCTTAGAGAGATCAATGCCTTCGTCGGCCTTGAAGCCGTTGACGAGCCAATCGATTATCACCTGGTCGAAGTCGTCGCCGCCGAGGTGGGTGTCACCGTTGGTGGAGAGCACCTCGAACACGCCGCCGCCGAACTCCAATATTGATATATCGAACGTACCGCCGCCGAGGTCGAACACGGCTATCTTCATATCCTTGTTGGCCTTGTCTACGCCGTAGGCCAGCGCTGCGGCCGTAGGCTCGTTGACGATACGGCGCACGTTGAGTCCGGCTATCTGTCCGGCCTCCTTTGTGGCCTGGCGTTGTGAGTCAGAGAAGTATGCCGGCACGGTGATCACGGCATCGGTAACTTCCTGTCCGAGATAGTCTTCGGCGGTCTTCTTCATCTTTTGAAGAATCATAGCCGAGATTTCCTGCGGGGTGTACTTGCGGCCTTCGATGTCTACGCGGGGATATCCGCCCTCGTTCACAACCGAGAACGGCACGCGTTCGGCCTCTTTCTGGCTCTGTGCGTAAGTCTCGCCCATGAAGCGCTTGATTGAGTAAACGGTGTTCTTCGGGTTGGTGATGGCCTGTCGCTTGGCAGGGTCGCCGATCTTGCGCTCACCGTCTTTCACGAAGCCTACCACTGAAGGCGTAGTGCGCTTGCCTTCGCTGTTGGCTATTACAACCGGTTCGTTGCCCTCGAATACGGCAACGCATGAGTTAGTCGTACCTAAGTCTATTCCAATAATCTTTCCCATAATCTTATATTTTTTATTGTTTTTTCTGTTTTACGGTAATGCAGCCTTCGGGTCATACGGTTGTCTTACCGTATCCGATTCCGACCGCATTAAAGTCACACTATCTTTAACAAAACGCATGCCAACGGCGGAAATGCGTTAGCATGTATGACATTTTGGCATAACAAAGAGTCTTGTCCTAATTTAAGGCGACAATTTTGCATGACACGAAAAAACGGGTTTGCCCGTATGTCAACCATATTCAGGCAAACCCGTTAACGGGATAATATATGCAGGCCGTAAAGCCGCAGGTTATTCAACGAAGCGTTTTGCAGCAGCGTCATACTCGGCTTCCCAAGAGTAAGCACGGTTGTTTGTCAGGAACTCCATCAGCCGGCTCTTTTCAAAAGTCCTTGTAGTTGCGGTTATATTCAACGGATGGTAACTAATCTCATTGCCGTCGCCGTCGACGATAACGTAAGTATAGCCGTGGCCGGAAGTTACGGTAATGGCTTCACCCTCGATGCTTTCGAGTTTGCTCTCCAAGTCAGGCTTTGCCGTATATGACACGCTGTAGCCGACCTTTTGCGAACGGTCGGCATCCAAGTCAAATGCGGCAGCCCAGGTAACGATGGTCTCGCCCGTGTCCGAGGTGGTCGGCACGGTGTTGCTTTCATCGAGAACCGCCTCCGCCTGGTTGCCGTCTTGGTCCCAATAAGTCACTTTGATGTCGACAAGCGACAACAGCTCCTCATTGTACGCAACGCTGTAACCCACCGACGGCATCACCGTAACAGTCTCGGGAGCGTCGTTTTCATCATCGTCGTCGCTGCAAGCGGTGAACGCAGTGCAAGCCAGCAACATCATAACGGCCATGAACGCCAAATAGAATTTGCTCTTTTTCATTCTTAATGTTTTAAAATTACTGATTGGAATAAATGTTTGATATCGCTGCAAAGGTAAGGATTTATATCGGGATGTGCAAACATGTTATTAATAATGTGAATATACTTAAAAAGCACCCGAATCTTTAGCTAATGCGATTGGCAGCCTTTCGCATGCCGATAGGTAACCTTTTATACTCCAAAAGGCGGCCTTTCGCACGCCGAAAGACCGCCTTTTGCAAGACATTGGTTATCAATACGTTACACAAGTGATATTCAGCCTATCCGATAATGGGTATATAACCACCCGTATCGGGCATAGCCGGAATGAGCCTGCAGTTCTCAATCCGTTGGACGAAAGAGCCAAAAACCTCTCCAATCAATACAGACAACGACCTGCGATGTTTAATTGTTAACTTTTAATTGTCGCACATTTAATCACCGGCCGAGTCTTTCGCGGCGAGCACGTCTCTCCTTGACTTCGACTTAGTGACGAGCCATACGCCGAGGCATACGAGTATAACGGCCGCTCCCTGTGCCGGCTTGAACACGCTGATACCCGTAAGCACGCTGACCGTAACCGAGACTATGGGCTGCACGTAGTTGTAGATGCTCACCACGGTGGGGCGCAGCGTGTGCTGCCCTATCATCATCAGGATGTAACTGACGTATGTGCCGAAGATGACTACGAAGCCCGTCTCGAGCCACGTGCTTGTAGGGATGGATGCATAATCGATGGAAGACACGTGGCCGAAGGTGAACGGCAGTATCATTATGGTGGCGTAGGTGAACATCCACTTGTTGACCGTGATAACGGAATAGCGGCGCACCAGCGGACTGAACAGGGCCAAGTAAAGCGCGAACGAGAATTGCGCGCCGAGGCAGAACAGGTCGCCGCGGATGTCGCCCACCTTAGAGTTGGCCGCCGCCGCACTCGTCACGATGAGTATCACGGCCCCGGCGCAGCCTATGGCCACGCCTCCCGCCTTCTTGGCGGTGATAGGCTCCTTAAGTATGAGGAAGGCCAATATCATGGCGAAGATGGGCATCGAGGTGGTCACTATGCTGGCATTGACGGGCGAAGTGATGCTCAGCCCTATGGTGTAGCAGCACTGGTTGGTCACCAAGCCGAACACGGCGGCCCCTATCAGCATGAGCAGGTCTTTCTTAGGCACGTGCTCCTTAGGCGTAAACAGCGACGTAAGCCAGAACAACACCGCTCCGCCAGTCACGCGGAAGGTAACCATGTCGATGCCGGTAAAGCCGTGGGTCATGGCATCCTTGCCCAAAGGCGCCATCAATCCCCAAAACGCGCAAGCGCAAAACAAGCACAAGTGTGCTATCAACGGGCGATTAGTAGTCATAAAATTTGTCAGTTTTTAATAATTTGCGTGCAAAGTTACACAAATTGGGAATAAATGCTTATATTTGCGTCAGATAAGTAAGGATAAATTCGATATTATGCAAAAATACGCCGACTACATAGAAAAAATAGAAATAGACTCGCTCTGGAGCGGCCGCCGCCACGTGGTGTGGGAGCTTGACCGCAAGGTGAACATCCTAAGCGGAATCAACGGTGTGGGCAAGAGCACCATATTAAATAAGGTAGTGAAGAGCGTAGGCTCGGGCGGCGACATCGTAAGCCACGTGATCAAGGGCGTGCACATATCGGCCAGTCCGCATGACGCCACCCACATAAGGTACGACGTGATACGCTCGTTCGACCGCCCCCTGCTCAACGCCGACCTGCTGGGCGAGGTGGGGCCGAACCTCGTGACCGAGCTTGACTGGCAGCTGTTCAAGCTGCAACGCAAGTATCTCGACTACCAGGTGAACATCGGCAACCGCATAATATCCGTGCTGCAACGCGGCGCGCCCGACGCCGCCGCCGAAGCCCAGGCCATATCCGAACCGAAAAAGAAATTCCAAGACATCATAGACGATCTCTTCTCAGACACCGGCAAGAAGATAATAAGGACCGAAAACGAGATACGCTTCTCGCAAATCGGCGAGGAGCTGTACCCCTACCAGCTGTCAAGCGGCGAGAAGCAGATGCTCGCCATACTGCTGACTGTGCTCATCGAAGACAACAGGCCCTACGTGCTGTTCATGGACGAGCCCGAGGTGAGCCTGCACGTAGAGTGGCAGAAGCGACTCATCGACCTCATACTCGACCTTAACGAGAACGTGCAGATAATACTGACCACGCACTCGCCCGCCGTAGTGATGAACGGCTGGATAGACAAGATAACAGAGGTAAGCGACATCACTGACAACGAATAAGCAGACAACGAATAACGCAAAGAGTGAACAATGACCAAACGGCTACGTGACAACATAACGTCTGAATACTTCGGAGCGGCCAACAAGCTGAAGTCTAAGAAGGCCCGACGGCGCATAGCGGCTTACGTCGAGAGCTACGACGACGTGCTGTTTTGGCGCACGCTGCTCGGCAATTACGAAGACGACACACGCTACTTCGAGGTGATGCTGCCGTCGCACAAGACGCTGGAGCGTGGCAAGCGATCGGTGCTGATGAACCTGATATACAATAAGGTGGGCGAAGACATGATAGCATGCGTCGACGCAGACTACGACTATCTCATACAGGGAGCCACCGACACGTCGCGTAAGATCATCGGCAACAAGTTCGTCTTCCACACCTACGCTTACTCGATAGAAAACCTGCAGTGTTATGCGCCGTCGCTCCACAACGTCTGCGTGATGGTGACCCTTAACGACCATGCCGTATTCGACTTTGCCGACTTCATGCGGCAGTACAGCTTAGCCGTGTTCCCCCTGTTCGTATGGTCGATATGGCACTACCGCCGCAGCATCTACGGGCAGTTTACCATAACCGAGTTTAACAAGACCGTGGAGCTTGGCGGATTCAACATCAACTCGCCCGAAACGGCCATCACCAACCTGCGCAACAAGGTCTGGAAGAAAGTAAGCTGGCTGCGCAGGCAGCATCCTGATGCAAAAGAGTCGTACCTGTCGCTCAAGCAAGAGCTAATCACACTGGGAGTAACGCCCGAGACTACCTACCTCTACATACAAGGCCACCACCTGTTCGACAAAATAATAATGCCCGTGATGACCAAAGTGTGCGGCATGCTGATACGCGAACGCGAGGCCGAGATACGCCGCCAGGCCGTACACGCCACGCAAATGCGCAACGAGCTTTCATGTTATTCCCACAGCGTGCAGGACATAGAACAGATGCTGAAGAAGAATAACGGCTACGTAATGTCGCCCCAGTTCCGCCGGATGCAGGCCGACATAGAAAGTTATTTGGACATTAAGAGTTAAGAATTAAGAGTTAAGAAAATATGCCTGTGATATCGGCAATGCCGTTTTTCTTAACTCTTAATTTAATTAACTCTTAATTCATTTAAACGTAAGTTTCAAGGAATTTTATTTCTCCGCTCACCCTTACCATGCTCGTCGTGGCCGGTATGAGCAACGTTTCGCCCTCTCGGAGCGACGCGGTGTTACCCTCGTCGTCGGTCAGCGAGCCTTCGCCTTTTATACCTATGAGTATTACGAAGCTGTCAAGCTCGCTGTAGTCAAGCGTCATAGGCTCGTCAAGGTCGTACACGGCAGTATTGAAATACTTGCATCTTACGAGCGGAACGCCGCGGTTTTTCTCGGGCACATAGTCCGTCCGATAGTCGTCCCTCACGGTGTAGTCGATGCATTCGGCAGCCTTATCCGTATGCAACTCGCGCAAGTTGCCGTCCTTGTCGCGCCTGTTGAAGTCGTATATGCGATAAGTAGCGTCAGAGGTTTGCTGTATCTCGGCCAAGAAACAGCCACTGCCTATGCTGTGTATGCGCCCGGCCGGGATGAAGAAACAGTCGTCGGCTTTGACAGGAAAGCTGGCTATCGCGTCGCAAATGGTGCCCGCCTCCACCATCTCCTTATACTGTGCAGGGGTGAGCTTGCTGTTGAGTCCGCAACGCAGATAGGCCTCAGGGGCCGAGTCCATGATGTACCACATCTCCGTCTTGCCGTTTTTCAGGCCGTGCCTTAAGGCCGTTTCCTCGTCGGGATGTACCTGTATCGACAAGTCTTGGCTTGCGTCGATAAACTTGATAAGCAGCGGGAAGTCGTCGCCGAAGCGCTTGTAATTATCCGTTCCTACGAGTTTCTCCTTCAGCAAGGCCACGATCTCGTTAAGTTTCATGCCCTTGCAAGGACCGTTAACGGCTACGCTTTCGTGTCCTTCAACGTCAGAAATCTCCCAGCTTTCACCTATCAGCTCGTCGCGGTGGCCTTGAATGTGCTTGAAGTCGACGATCTTACCACCGCCCCAAATAGTCTGTTTTAGTATCGGTTGGAATTTTATTGGCTCCATATTAGTCAATATTTATGTTATGGATGATTTTTCGTTATAAGTCTGTTATAGTCAATTGTCTTTCCAAAAAGCCCTCGTGAACAGCACCAGCACGCTGAAAAACTCAAGACGCCCCATGAGCATCAACGTGGAGCATATCCACTTAGCGGCATCGGGCAGGCTGCTCCACGACATCGTGGGACCTATGTCTGCGCCCAAAGCCGGCCCCACGTTGCTCGCGCTGCTGATGGCAATGGTGATGGCGTTGGTGGTCTCTATCCCCATCAGTTTGAAGCAGAAGAAAGCCGCCATGCACGATATGCCGTACAAGGCGAAAAACACTAAGAGCGTGGCTTGCGACTGATAAGGTATGTTGGTGTTGTTAAGTCTCACGGGAATGACGGCCCTCGGATGAAGGATATGCTTAAACTCGTTGCGTATTATCCTGACAAGCATCGCTCCGCGGATGCACTTCACGCCGCCGCTGGTGCTTCCTGCGCACGACCCAAACACCATGCATATCGTCAAAACGACCCATGTAAGGTGTGGCCAAAGCCCTGCGTCGGTGTTGAAAAGACCGGTCGTGGAAATGAAAGACGACACCTGGAACAAGGCGAACCTGAACGAGTCGGCCACGGATATGCCATTGCGCGTCACTAGCATGTAGGTAATGAAAAGCGTGGAAAGCGATATCACGGTAAGGTAAAACCTCAATTCGGTGTCCTTAACGAAGTCTTTCACCTTACCCTTGAACATCAGTACGTAAAGCAACGAGAAGTTAATGCCCGACAAGATCATGAATATCGCGGCCGTATAATCTATCGCTGCGGAGTCGAAGAAGGCAATGCTTGCGTTATGGGTGGAGAATCCTCCCGTGGCGGTTATTGACATGGAATAGTTTATGCTGTCGAACACGCCCATGCCGAAAAGGCAGAAAAAAACAGCACAGCCCGCCGTAAGGATAAGGTAAATGGCCCATATCCACTTGGCGGTGGTGCTAAGACGCGGGTGCATCTTGCTCTTTATGGGCCCCGTTGCCTCGGCCGAGAACACCTTGACGCTACCTCCTACGAGCGACGGAAGTATGGCGATGGTGAAGAACATTATGCCCAAACCGCCTATCCAGTGGGTAAGCGAGCGCCAAAACAGCAGTCCGTGGGGCAACGCCTCAACGTCGTCGATGATGGTAGCACCCGTAGTTGTGAAGCCCGACATGGTCTCGAGAAAAGCATCGGTGTAGCTCGTAAGATAACCACTGATCACGAACGGCAACGCGCCTAAGGCACTAAATATCACCCAAATAAGCGTAACCAGCAGGTAAGCCTCGCGCCGGCCCATGCTGTTTTCAGCCCCGTAGCCCTTATACTTAAGGCCTATCGCGGCAAGCACGGTCACAGCTATCGTGATGAGGAAAGCCAAAATGTCGTCCTCGCGGTAATACAATGACACCACAAGGCACGACAACATCATTATCGCCTCTATGAAAAGCAGCGAACCTATGACCTTGTAGACTAATTTAAAGTTGATCATCGTTGCGCCTTAAATAAAGAATTTCTCTATCTTAGACATATTTACGTTATGGCAGAACACCACTACAATGTCGCCGGCCTCTATCTGCGAGCCTCCCGATACGAGGTAGCCCTCGCCCTTGCGGACAAGTCCTCCGATAGTAGTTCCGTGCGGAAGACCAAGCTCGAACACTTTCTTCTTCGTCACCTTTGAGCCTTCTTGTGCCGTAAATTCGGCCACGTCGGCGTTGGCAGTCATAAGGAATCGGGTGTTCTTAACGTCCGAGTCGAGCATCATCTGGTAGATGTGGCTCGCCGCAATAGCCTTCTTGTTGATTATAGTACCAATGTCGAGTCCCTCGGCCATTTTCACATAGTCCATGTTTTCCACCATGGCTATGGTCTTGCGCACGCCAAGCCGCTTGGCCGTAAGGCAGGCTAGGATGTTAGTCTCGGCGTTGCCGGTCAGCGCGACGAAGGCCTGCGTGTTCTTCACGCCTTCCTCAACGAGCAGCGGAATGTCGCGTCCGTCGCCGTTGATCACCATGACCTTGTCGGTGTCTATCTGTTCGTTGATCTGCTCGCAACGCTTCTCATCAGCCTCGATTATCTTCGCGCTCATGTATTCCGGAATCATCTGCACGGCGCGTATGGCCGTGTTGCCGCCGCCCATCACCATTACGTTCTTTACGTCTACGTAATGTTCCTTGCCTACAATCTTCCTAATATATGGCACATAGTTGCGAGTAGTCATGAAGTAGGCCATATCGTATATTTTCAGCACGTCGTCGCCGCGCGGTATTATAGTCTCGTCGCCGCGCTTTACGGCCACTATGTGGTAAGGCGACTCAGGCTTACAGAGATCCTTGAGCGGTTCGTTGAGTATCTCGCATGTTTCCCTCAGCTTTATGCCGAGCATTATGAGCGCACCGTTGTGCACGTCCCAACGTTGGCGCACCCAGCTCATCTTCAGACCGTTTACTATGTCGTAGGCGGCTAGGTTCTCAGGATAGATGAGCGAGTCGACCCCCACTTTGGCGAGAAACTCCTTCGGTTCCGGGTCGATAAACTCATAGTTGTTCACCTTAGCCACGGTTCTCTTCGCCCCGAGCGCCTTAGCTATTATGCAGCTGTTCATGTTCATGTTCTCGTCGGGTGTCACGCCGATGTAAAGGTCGGCGTTGCCTACTCCGGCGTTCTTCAGTGCCCTTATGCTGGTGGGCGAAGCGTGTACGGTCATCAGGTCGTAATCGCCGCTCACGTTGTTGAGCCTTTCCTCGTCTTCGTCTATCAGTACTATGTCCTGATCGTTGCGCGACAACAGCTTAGCCAGGTGCGTACCTATGGCGTAAGCTCCTGCAATGATGATTTTCATCTTCTACCTTATTTATTATTTTGAGTGCCTGCGTCCGGCTCCAGGCCGTCGGCAATCCGGCATATCACGGCGGCAATCGAGTCGGAGTCGATGCCTACGATGCGTTGCAGCTGCGCCACGGTGCCCTGCTCGATGAACTTGTCGGGCAGTCCGAGCCGTGTTATCCTCGGCGCATAGCCGTGGTCTGCCATCCATTCGAGCACTGCCGAGCCGAAGCCTCCGTCGCGCACGCCGTCTTCAATGGTTATCACGTGGCCGAATGTCTTACCTATCTCGTCGAGTAGCCGTTCGTCCATCGGTTTGACGAAGCGCATGTCGTAATGCGCCACGCTCAGCCCAGGATGTTCCTTCTCGGCCGCAGCTATGGCCCTTGCGGCGTTATACGCTATCGGACCAATCGTCACTACGGCTATCGAGCGGCCCTCTTTCAGGCGGCGGCCGGTGCCTATCTTCACTTCCTCCATCTTGTTGCGCCAGTCCACCAGGGCACCGTGGCCGCGCGGATACCTTATCACGAACGAGCCTTTACCCTCAAGCTGGGCGGTGTACATCAAGTTGCGCAGCTCGTGCTCGTTCATCGGCGCGGCTATGGTCAGGTTGGGTATGGGCCTCAATGCGGCTATGTCGAACGCGCCGTGATGAGTCGCGCCGTCCTCGCCTACCAGCCCTGCGCGGTCAAGGCAAAGCACTACGGGCAGGTTGAGTATGGCCATGTCGTGTATGATGTTGTCGTAAGAACGCTGTGCGAACGAGCTGTATATGTTGCAGAATGGCTGCAACCCGTCTTTAGCCATTCCCGCCGAGAAGGTCACTGCGTGGCCTTCGGCTATTCCAACGTCGAAGGCGCGGTCGGGCATGGCCTTCATCATTATGTTCATAGAGCAGCCCGTAGGCATGGCGGGGGTCACTCCTACGATGCGCGGATTGGCTTCGGCCAGCTCGAGGAGCGTCTCGCCGAACACCGTCTGGAACTTCGGCGGCACGCCGGTCTCGTCAGAAATAATGCGTTCTTCGGCGTCGATGTCAAACTTGCCGGGGGCGTGCCACACCGTCGGGTCCTTCTCCGCCGGGGCGTATCCGTGACCTTTTATTGTGTGAAGATGCAGCAGTTTTGGGCCTTTCATGTCCTTCAATTGCCTCAGTATGCGTACTATCTCCACCACGTTGTGCCCGTCGAACGGGCCGAAATATCTTATGTTAAGCCCCTCGAATATGTTCTGCTGGTGGCTGATGGCCGACTTCAGGGCGTTGTTCAGTCGTATTATGCCCTTGCGTCGGTCTTCGTTGAGGTATCCCTTAGAGTTGAGCCAGCGCGACGCCTTAAACCTCATGCGGTTGTACGTTTCGTTGGTGTTCAGGCGCAACAGGGCCTGCTTCAGTCCGCCCACGCTGCGGTCAATGCTCATGTTGTTGTCGTTGAGCACTATGAGCATGTCGTTGGGCGTGGTCGACACGTTGTTGAGCCCCTCGAAGGCCAGTCCGCCGCTCATGGCTCCGTCGCCTATTATGGCTACAATGCGCCTTGCGCCGTAGCCCGTCTTCTTGGCGGCTACGGCCATGCCGAGCGCGGCCGATATCGAGTTAGACGCGTGTCCGCATACGAACGAGTCATATTCGCTCTCCAGCGGCGACGGGAACGGCATTACGCCGTGCAGTTTTCGGTTGGTGCAAAAGCGGTCTTTTCGTCCGGTAAGTATTTTGTGTCCGTATGCCTGATGCCCTACATCCCAGACGAGCCTGTCTTCGGGAGTGTCGTAAACGTAATGCAACGCCACCGTCAGCTCTACCGCTCCCATGCTCGAAGCCAAATGACCCGGATTTACCGAAAGCTCTTTCAGGATGTCATTGCGAAGCTCTTCACACAGTTGCGGAAGCTGTTCCACTTTCAACTTTCTTAAGTCGTCAGGGGTATGTATGTTGTCAAGCAGGTTAAACTTTTTATCTTCCACTTTTCTTAATAAATGAATATTATTGCAAAGGTAATGCAAATTGAGTGAAGTTCAAAATAAAAGCGGGAGAAACGAACTTTTATTTTACACCCCGAGCGTGCGGAGAGCTTGCCGAAAGTATGGAGTTAACGGGACAACCGTAAGAGTAAAAGCGCAGGATTTCGCTGCCTTACGGCTGCCGCTACATGCGGCGCCATGCGACCATGACGCAAAAAAGCGGCTGCGCAAGGAGGCCGCTGCGTCTCGCAGCAGACCGCCTTGCGCAGCCGTTAGGGCGTTGACCGCCGTCGTAATTACTTGTTACGCAGGGACAATTTCATTACGGCATAGCCCACAAACACCTGTACGAGTATGCCCGGCCAACCGAGACGGATGTCCTGAAGGGCGGCAGAGAGTGAGCCGGTCATGCCCCACTCCGCAAGCATTCCTACCGCCTGATATGCAACTACGGCCGAAGTCACGGCCCAGAGGGCTACGCCGCGCGCCTTAGACGCCATGAACGAGGCAGCCACGGCGAGCAATACCGACTTGATGAGGATGATGGGCAGCACCGCAGGGGCAGGCATGCCGAAGAGCGCACTGTTGACCAACGGCGACGCAACGGCCGTAAGCAGGCCTGCCGTCAAGCCGAACTTATAAGCCGCAACAAGCGTGAAGAAGTAAATGGGGAGCCACACGAGTCCGCCCTGAGGCACTAAGTGGCACAACTGGGGCAGCGCGATGTTGCCCACGATGAACAGCGCGGCCATCATGTAGGCCTTGCCGTCGCGGTAGCTCAAGGAGTAAACCGCCGATGATGTTGTCGTTTTCATTGTTGTTATTTTTTGTTGAATGTTATTTTTTCAGAAGTTAAAGGAGTTCTCGCTCGTTTCATTCGCTAAGAAGTTAAAGCCGATAGCCTTGCGGCTTGTATTCTGCTGCAAAGGTAATGGCTTTAACTTCTATAACTTCTTTAAATTCTATAAATTCTTATCTTTTAAGAAGTCTTTTATCAGCCGATAAGCCTCATCGGGCGACGAAGTGCCGGCCGTCAGCTTTTCCACTGGGCAGACATCCGTGCCCGTGCGGTTGATTATGTTGGGCACTTCTTTGCCGAATGACACCGTGACGCCTGCCCGGCTGAGCACATCGAGCGCGCCGGAGCTGATCACTTCGGCGTAAACCTCACGCGCGCCGCCCTTCACCAACAGCAGGGCTGCACCGCGACCTATGACCTTATCGGCAACCGAAGCCTCTCGCAGGAACTGCGGCTCGTCGGAGACAAGGCTGAAAAGGTCGGCCACGCCACAGCGTTCAAACAGCTTTAGCTCACCTTGAAGCGAGCGTGCCACGCCCAGACATGTGCCTGAATGCAATATTTCTTTTAACTGTTCCATCTCTTTTTAGCTGACAAATTGACGAGCAGACAAGCAGACAAGTTATTAGCAAACGAGCAATCAGCGAGAAAGGCTGACTTCCTTGTCTGCCGACGACTTGTCAACTTGCCACCGACTTACACGTCTTGCTTCAGAGTTTCGACGAACTTGTCGATACGGTGCATTTCCTTCGGGATGTTGATGCCCTGCGGGCAGTGGTCTACGCACTGGCGGCAACCTATGCAGTGGTCGGCTTGGCGCAGACGCGGCACACTGCGGTCGTAGCCTATCAGGAAGGCGCGGCGCGCACGGCGGTATTCCTTCTGCTCGTTTGTTTGCCTGTCTGCTTGTTTGCCAGTCTGCTCCACCACCGGCATGTTGCCCTCCTTTATGCACCTGTTATAGTGCAGGAGCACGCCCGGGATGTCTATTCCGTAAGGGCAGGGCATGCAGTATTTGCAGTCGTTGCAGGGTATTGTCTTGAGGTTATAAATGTCGTCGGCAATCTCCATGAGGAAATTCTGCTCGTCGGCGGAGAGCGGCTTGAGGGGCGAATAGGTGCAAAGGTTCTCACGCAGATGCTCCATATACGTCATGCCGGACAGCACTGTCAGCACCCCGTCGGGCGTTCCGGCGAAGCGGAAGGCCCACGAGGCCACGCTCTGTTCGGGTTCGCGCTGCTTCATCTTGGCCACGATGTCGTCGGGCACGTTAGCCAATCGTCCGCCCAGCAGCGGCTCCATTATCACCGCCGGTATGCCGCGCTTCTTCAGTTCGCCGTACAGGTACACGGCGTCGGTGTTGCGGTCGTTTATCTCGTTGGCGTAGTTCCAGTCGAGATAGTTAAGCTCTATCTGCACGAAATCCCAGTGATAGCGGCCCTCGTCGTGCCAGCGCAGCAGCATGTCGTAGATCTTCACGTCGCCGTGATACGAGAATCCGAGGTTGCGTATGCGTCCCTTGCGCTTCTGTTCCACGAGCCAGTCGAGTATGCCGTTGTCCATGTAGCGGCCGTTGAACATGCCGAGCGAGTCCTGCCCCTGCCCTATCGCATGGAGCAGAAGATAGTCAACATAGTCTACCTGAAGTTCCTTGAGCGAGTTCTCGAACATCTCTATCGAGGCCTCGCGCGTCCAAGTCTCGGGCGCGAAGTTAGACATTTTCGTGGCTATGAAATATTCCGAGCGCTTGTGGCGGCTCAGGGCGATGCCCGTGGCGCGCTCAGACTTGCCCTGGCAGTAGGCCGGAGACGTGTCGAAATAGTTCACTCCGTGTTCTATCGCGTAGTCAACCTGGCGGTTCACCATCTCTTGGTCAATCTCAATTTCGCCCGTCCCGGTCGACGGGTCCTTGCCGGCGTTCTTGTCGGGCAGGCGCATCATGCCGTATCCCAAGAGCGACACGCGGTCTTTCGTGTTGGGGTTCACCCTGTAAGTCATCTTGCCTTTCTCCGGCTCCTGCTGCTTGGCAGTGGTCTGCGCGCCGTCCTTGCACGCCGCAAGCAGTGCCGACGAAGCCACGGCTCCACCGCCGAGCAGCTTCAGAAAGCGGCGTCTTGATATGTCTTTTGCCATGTTTTTTATTTTTGAAGTTAAAGAATTTAAGGGAGTAATCGCTCCCTTCGGTCGCTAAGAAGTTAAAGCCGAATGCCTTGCTGGCAGGCCGTTGCTTCCCGGCTGACACACTATTCCAGCTCAGATTTCCATTATTTTACACAGCCTTCATAACCAACTGATAATCAACGCCATATGCATCAGCTTTCAAAAGGATGCCTTTTACCTTCCAAAAGACCATGTTTTAGTGCCCCAAAGGCAACCTTTTGCAGTGCGAAAGGCCACCTTTTGCGCGGCATACGGTCATCGGTTTGATTAAGAAGCATTGCTTTATGAAGTTGAAGAATGAACAAACCTACAATCTGATTTTTCATTCTTCGTTCTTCACTCTTCACTTAAACCTCCCTATGCACCTCGTGTCCCTCCACGTAGATTGCGCTGAACGGGCGCGCCGGACAGAGGTTCTCACACGCTCCGCAACCTATGCAGCGGGCCTCGTTGACGGCCGGTATCTTCAGCGAACGCTCGTCGTCGGGATTTATCGGCACCATAGTGATGGCTCCGGTCGGACAGTGGCGTGCGCAGTTGCCGCACTCCATGCCGTCGGCCACTGGCACGCAGTTCTTACGTACCCATACGGCGTGGCCCACTTGTATGGCCGACTTGTCGGCTCGCGTTATGGGCTTGATGGCTCCCGTGGGGCAAACCTCGCCGCACTTAGTGCACTCCGGGCGGCAGTATCCGCGCTCGTAAGACACCGTAGGCTGCATGAACTTCGACAAATCCGTAGACGGGCGCAGCACGCCGTTGGGGCATGTAGACACGCAGAGCTGGCAGGCCGTGCAGCGCTGGGCGAAATGTTGGGCCGACAGTGAGCCGGGCGGCGTTATCTTCGTAAGCCTTTCGGGGGCTATCTTGTCCTCGATGGCCGCCAATCCGCCGTCCACCTTCTTCTTCTCCTGCGCCAAAGCGGCACCCGTGGCGGCCACGGCCATGCCCAAGAGGAACGAGCGACGACCGGCCCCATCAACTCCCCCAGTGGGTGAACTTGGGCCATCCGGCTTTAAGCCATCCCTACGGGGGAGGGGTTGGGACAGGCTTATCGCCCCCTTATGGCACTTATCGATGCAGTCGCCGCAGACCACGCAGCGGCCGTAGTCTATCTTATGGTTCTTAAAGTCGATGGCCGATGCCTTGCAGTTCTTCGTGCACAGGCCGCACTCCACGCACTTCGCGCCGTCGATGCGCACCTTGAACCACGAGAAGCGGGCAAGGAAACTAAGAATGGTTCCTACCGGACAGACTGTGTTACAATACGTCCTGCCGCCCCGCCAGGCAAGTACGGCTATGACCACGAGCGTGACCGAGGCCACGATGAGCGTGGGCAGGCTTCTCATCCACACGTCTACGCTGTAGAAAGCGTAACTGTTGAAATGCTCGGCAATGGTCGCAAGCACGTTGTTACCGGCCGTGTAGACCGGCTTCATCAGGCTGCTTGCGATGCGCCCGTATGAGCTGTACGGCGCAAGCAGCGACACTACGGCGTTCACTCCGGCCAAAGCCGAGACGACGAACACCGCCAAGACCGAATAGCGCAGCCACCGCTTCTCCTTAGAATACGTAAACCTGTTCTTCTTGCGCATGCCGTGCAGGCGCGAAATCACATCCTGCATCACGCCCAAAGGACAGATAACGGAGCAGTAAATGCGCCCCAACACAAGCGTAAGCACCACCAAAAAGGCTATAACACCTACGTGGAGGGCGAGAAAGGCCGGCCAAAACTGTATGCTGGCGAGCCATCCGAAGTACTTGTGCAGCGTGCCGGTAACGTCGAGAAAGAGCAGCGTTATGAGCACGAACACCACAAGCGCGAGGATTGTCCTGATTTTTCTTAGCATAAATTCATAATGTTTTTGTGACTCTTAGAGTCGGATTTGGGATATGTATATCTTACTATCACCACGCTGACCTCGTAAAGCAGCCATATCGGGAGCGACACGAGGAGGAGCGTGAACACGTCGGTGGTAGGCGTGATGACCGCCGCAACTACCAAGATCGCAACCACGGCATGCCGGCGGTAACGGCCCATCCACTCAGCCTTAAGCAGCCCGAGACGGGCCAAGAGCCAACTGATGACCGGTATCTCGAACACTATGCCGAACACAAGGCTCATCGTGGCCAGCGTGTCTACATACGAACTGATGGTCAGCATGTTGTCAACGTCGGCGCTTACCTGATAAGTGCCGAGGAAACGGACGGTCAACGGAAACACCACGAAATAATTGACGAGCAGCCCGACGAGGAACATCACGTATGCGGCGACCGTCAGTCGCACCGAATAACGCCGCTCGTTGTCATACAGCGCAGGCGAAATGAAGCGGAACAGCACATATAATATATAAGGAGAGGCCATGAGCACGCCGGCCACGAAGGCCACCTTCATGTGTATCATGAACTGTTCGGTCAGCCCGGTGTTGATCAGGTGGATGTCGAAAGGCTCCGCCCCGAGCAGCCTGTAAGTGACGAAGCCGCCGTCGGCAGGTGCCAGCACAACATCGAAAAGCCTGTCCTTGAACACGAAAGCCACCACTCCGGCAATCACGGCAGCCACAAGCATGCGGATGAGACTGCTGCGGAGCACGTCCAAGTGTTCCCAGAACGTCAGTTCGCCACCGTCATTCATCCTTCTTCTTCGGCTCCTGCTGTTCGTCGTCAATTTTCCCGTTCATCCCGTCCTTGAAGCTCTTCACGCCCTTGCCCAAGCCTTTCATCAGCTCGGGTATCTTCTTTCCGCCGAAGAACAGCAGGATGATGAGGGCGATGACGAGGATTTCTTGCATTCCTATTCCCATTGTATTATTTACGGTTTTACGGTCTTAAGGTCTTACGGTTATAAGGTTTTTCGAGTCCAAAGCCAAACTCATTAGCCATAAACACCGTATAACCTTAAAACCGAAAACCTCATAACCTAATTAAATATTTATCTTCACGCCGCCCATGAATGTCGCTTTGGGCATCGGGTAGCCGTAGTTGATTTCGTATCTCTGCGCCAGCAGGTTTTCGCCTTTGGCCCAAACGCTTAGCCACGGCAGGGCGCGATAAGAGGCGGTGGCGTTAAGCAGGAGGAAGTTTTCCTTCACTTCGGCCGGCGACACCTGTGTGTACAGGCCGCCGACGTACTGCAGTCCGCCAGCAAGAGTCCACCTGCCGCGACGGTAATCGGCACCGACGTAGGCCTTATGCTCGGGCGAAGCGAGCATCTTGTTCTCCATGTGCAGAAAGCCGTAGTTGGCGTTCAGGCCGAAATATCGGTTGACGCGCCATGACAGCTCGGCCTCAACGCCACAGTTTTCTATCGCTCCCGTGTTCACGTTCATCGGTCGATTGTCGACCATAGTCGTCTGAATCATGTTGTCGCCGTCGATGTAAAACAGGTTGAACCCGTAGGAGAAAGCCCCGTCCATGAGTCTTTGCTTCCACGAAAGCTCGTAGTTTACGATCTTCTCCGGCAGTAAGTCGGCGTTGGCCGGACCCCAAAGGTACATCTCGCGGATAGTAGGATTACGGAAGCCCTTGCCCACCATGGCCTTCAATTCACCGTCATTAGCGAGGCGGAATACGAGTCCTGCCTGCGGCACCCACTCCGTTCCGCTCTGCGAGTGGTGGCCAAGGCGGAGGCCGGCGTCGAGCGTAAGCCAGCTGAAGAGGTCTTGACGGAAGTCCACGTAGCCGGCAATCTCGTTCTCGTGGGCGTCGCCCATCGGGTCGAGGTCTTCGCCCGTGGCTATCACTCGGTTCCAAGCCTTGCCGTAAATATGCTGATAGTCAACGCCTACGGTCACCCGGTTTCCGTCGAAAAGCGCCGCGCTTTGGTATATCGAGAAACCCGTGAGGGCGTCGTCAGAGCGGAAATAGTTCTCCTGCGGCTGCTCTCCGGGGGCGTATCCGTCGTTGATCTTGTGGCGACCGAAGTTGTGATACACGCTAACGGCTCCCGAAGTACGGCCGTAACGGTTCTCTACCACGGCAGTGGCCACGCCGCGCGTGATCCACTGGCGCGCCCCGAGCAGTGACTCGTGGGTGCTGCCGGGGTACGACGAGTTGAAATGCGTTACGTTGACGTCGGCATACGCCGCCCAATGCGGCGAGAAGTCGTAGCCCAGCTTGAGGTATCCGCCGTACTGCTCGAAGCCCATGTGCGGACGGTGGTTGTCGCTGCGGCCGTATTGTGCGGAAACAATGCTGTAAAACCTGCCGTTCCTCACACGGTTGGTTGCTTCGCCCTGAAACGTGCCGTTAGAGCCTGCGCCGAGGTTTACGTCGGTCTTCACGCCGTCGGCGCGCATCTTGCGCGTAACGATATTGACCACTCCGCCCATGGCGTTAGAGCCGTAGAGCACCGAGGCGGGACCGCGCAGCACCTCCACGCGCTCGGCCATCATAGTCTGATAAGAGTCGCTTATGGAATGGCCGAAGATGCCCTGATACTGCGGATGACCGTCGATGAGCACCATGACGCGGCCCGAGCCGCTGCCTAATCCGCGCAGGCTGATGCCTCCGGCCGCGCCGTCGCTCACGGCATAGCCCATCATAGAGCGCGACGTGACGAACAGTCCGGGCACCTGCTCCGAAAGAGTCGGCAGCACGTTGGTACGTTGGTTTTCGGTGAGCTTCGCCCTATCTACTACCGATACGGTCATGGGCAGATGGCGCACGTCGGCCGTAGAGCGCGTGCCCGTCACCACGACGTCGCCGAGCGTATGGCTCGTGGTATCGGTTTGGGCGGCCGCCTGCACCGAGACTGCCGACAACAACACCGCTGCAAAAATAAGTTTTTTCATCAAAAATCAAGAATTTTAGATTTTAAAATTTGTTTTTTCAATGTCACATCGTTTATGCGTAAGAATCTTTCACGGTGCAAAAATACTACTAAATATTTATCCGATGCGTATATCATTTACCCAAATTACTACCAATTTTACATAGGCCTCAACAGTCGCAAACCATAGTCATCGCCGTAGGAGCAAACATATGCGTAAGTAAAAGGTTACCTTTCGACGGGCGAAAGGTAACCTTTTACGACACGAAAGGCCACCTTTTAGCGGATAAAAGGCGACCTTTTGGAACGGACATTGTAACTTGTTGTCGCTCAACGGATTGCGCCAGGATCTACGGTTATGCGCAACGTATCCTTGTCAAACACTATCCCCGACCGCTCTACGAACGCCGAGAGGGCGCCCGAGGCGGCCAGGCTGCGCGGCGTGCCAGTGGCCACCTTGCCGTCGCCGGCCATGAGCCAGAGCGTGTCGGCGGTCTGTAGGGCCAGCTCAAGGTCATGGGTCGACATGAAGACGGTCTTGCCCATATCGTGACTGAGCCGCGCAAGGAGCAGCATGGTGTCCACCTTGCTGGGATAATCGAGAAAAGCCGTAGGCTCGTCGAGCAGTATTATCGGAGTCTGCTGCGCCAAAGCCTTAGCTATCATCATCTTTTGTCGCTCGCCGTCGCTCAGCGTAGAGGCCGTGCGCCGCGCCAGGGCGGATATCCCCACTTGATTGATGCTCTCGGCTACGATGCTCCTGTCATCGGCGCCGAGCGTCCCCCAAAAGCCCATGTAGGGCGTGCGGCCGAGCGAGACTATCTCTTCTACGGTCATGTTAGCGGCCTCGGGCCTGCTCGTCAGCACCACGCTGACGAGCCGCGCCATCTCCTTCTGTGTGTAGTCTGATATTTCACGGCCTTCGATGTATATGCTTCCGCCGAGCTTGGGCTGGAATCCGGCGAGCGTCTTAAGCAGCGTGGACTTGCCTGCTCCGTTGGCCCCGATGAGGCATGTCAGCTCGCCTTCGCGCAATGACACGTCGATGCCGCCGGCCACTACCTTGCAGCCGCCCTTCAGGCGGTAACCTATCGAGAGGGATGAGAGCGTTATCGGGCACATGAGATGTATGTATTTTTAATTTATAATGGGGAATGGTGGATGGAGAATTATGATTACCTTGTTATCTTTTCATCGCTTTCTATCGGCAATCGGCAGCCGTCAGTTCGCATTTAGCAGCTGCCTTGCAAACTCTATCAGCGTGTCCTTGCCGTCACGGAAGTCGTCGTCGGTAAGACTTACGCTGTAATCAGGCTCGATACCGAACTCCGTGCACTGCATGTCGCGGTCGTACATCGGGCAGGCGCTGAAGCGCACCGCCCACCCGTTGGGCAGCTCGCTGCTCATCGGCATGCCGGCTCCGCCGCCCGTCTTGTCGCCCACCACGGTCACGCCGGGGCAGCATTTCATGTATTTTACGAACTCGTTGGCTGCGCTGTACACCTCGCGGTTGGTGAGCACCACCACCTTCTTGTGCCACCTTATGCCGGCCGACGGCTTCAGCGTCTGCTCCTCGGGTCCTGAAAAGTCGTTGTGCCCGGGGCCTGTCTTATGGCACATGTAGCCTACGCGGACGGCCTCGTCGGTGAAGCGGCCGGCCAGTTTCTCAGCCGTGGTGAGCTGTCCGCCGCCGTTGCCGCGCACGTCGAGGATCAAGCCGTTGCACGGGGCGAGATACAACAGCACCTCGTCAAGATTGCCGCTGCCAATGCCGTTGGCGAACGAAGGGCAGTAAACGTAGCCTATGTTATCGTCGAGCTTGCGGTATTGCAGGCCCGAGGCGATCTTGTAATCAGTGCCTAAGTAACGCCGCAGCAGCGAGTCGCTGAAGTTGGCGGGATAGTCCTCCTTCCAACTCCAGTAGCGGGCGTTGTCAAACGGGGCGTACATGTTGACGTGGCCGTCGCGCAGTTCGCCGAGCATGTTGCCCAAAACCTCGAACAGCCAGTCGGCCGTCATGTCGTCGGAAATCTGCCTTGAGTACTTGGCCCGCACCTCGTTCCAGTCCAAGCCGTACTCGGCTCCCTTGTAGTCGAAAAAGCAATAATGCTCGTCTATTATCTTCCAAAGGGCCTCGAAGTTGCCGCGCGGATCGTCGGCAAACTCTTCCTCGTCGATGCACGACGACAGGCCGAGGACCGAGACCGCGGCTAAGATGAAGTAAAAAAATCTTTTCATGGGATGATTTTCGTAAGTTTGAAACGGCGCACGAAGCCTATGAGCAACATGTTGGAATACGTGTGGTACTTCAGGTGGTTGACTTCGGCCTGGCGGAAGTCGCCGAGATAGCCCACACGCAGCGTGGTGCGACCGAGCGTAAAGTCTAAGGTCAGCATCTGCCGCAACGACGGAGCACTGACGACTGTTGTGGGCACGACGTTGCGATCATAGTCTCCGCGCGAGAAAATCTCGTAATACGACTGCCCGTAATTAGGACTGAACATCAGCCCTAAAAGCGGTATGCCCGCCTCGTAACGGGCCTCGAAAGGCACGCGGCCGAGCCTGAAACGGTAAGCCGCGGCAGCCGACGGGCCAACGTTGAGTGCCAAACGGGCCTGTGCGGGATTGTTGCCGTTGCGCGTGTTGTAAAGAAAGCCCACCTCGAAGTCTGTCCGGCCGCCGGCCATTATGGCGAGACGGCCGCCGAGCATGTCCCAATGGTAATGCAGACCGTAGGTGAACGTGTACATGCCCGACATCTCGTCGCCGTTGCCCGAGCGGTTGCCTGCGTAGGCTACGGCACCCTGATGCACGAGCATATGCGACCAACTGCGGCCTTCGCGGCGACGTATGGTGTGGGAAACGTAGCGCAACTCGGGACCAGAATATTCCTCGGGCGACAGGTAAGTGTCGAGTATCGACGCCGCGCCGACGCCCATCATTCGGGCGTTGGTCACCACCTTGTCGCCGCGCAGGGTGTCGACCGCCTGCGCACCGGCCGCCGACGGCAGGACCAACGCCGCCGTAAGGAGTAATGAACGTATGATTCTCATCGGTCAAGAAAACGCCCCTCGCGGCTCATCCCGTGGCGAAGAGCTTGATTATTTGTCTGTAATCGGCCGCCGTCTTACTACGGGACACGGCAGGCAGGGGGCCGTCATTCGTCGCCGAACAGGTTAAGCTGTCCGGTAATCTCGTCGATCACCTGCTGCTGGCTCTTGCCTGCGTCAGGGTCGAGGTTCTCGTCTTCGGGGGCTTCGGTTGGTCCGTCGCCGTCAGTGCCGCCGTCGTCGGCATCGTCGTCGGCACGTTTCAGCGACTCTATCTGCTCTATCTTGTCAACGGTCCACGTGCTGAGGCGCTTGCCTTTAGCCTTGAAGCCCTTCACGCCGACGAATTCCTCGGCGTCGACCGCCAGCGGTTCGCGGAACGCGTCGCCGCCGCCGAACGTTATGCGGAAACGCGGATAAGGCTCGTCGGTCAGGCAGACGAGACGCGTGGCGGAATTTTCGCCGAGATAGTTTTGCTTGCGCTTGGTGCCTTCCATAAGGAAACGCTTCAGGTAGGGATAACCCTGCTGGTCGGCATCGAAGAGCACCGCCGTCCAGACTTTATGCTCGTCGTATTTCTCTATTATCCTTATATTGTCCTCATAGTGGTTGTTTGCGTCGAAGTTCGACAAGTAGAAATCACCGTTATCAAGGACTACGAGTATGCTGTCGCCCTCGTTGAACTCGCCGAGCAGCCGCCCGTGATCGTCGTAATTGAGGCGTTTCACGTCGGGGTCGAACCACACCTTGCGGCCGCCGAGCGTGCTGTGGCCGTGGCTTTTGAGCGAGATGCGGTGCACGTTGAAGCGGGTCATCACCACGCCGCGCGCCGCGCGGCCCTTGATGGCCACCTCGGAGAAGTCTTTCTCCTTGAAGATGTTCTTCAGGCGGGGTGCCGGGTCGAGCGTCACCTTTATCACCTCGGCCTCGCCGTTGGGGTTGGCGGTAAAGTAAACTACGCGCGAACCGGGCGTGCCCATGGTCAGGTCGTACTCGCGGTCGCGCGTGATGCTGGTCACGTTGAAGCGTTTCATGTAATACTTACCGAGCTTTCCGTCGCGATAGACGGCGTTGTATATCGTGCGCTTGTCGTTCTTCTTGAACACGGCTACGTGCAGGATGTTCTTGCCGACGAAGATCTTGTCGGCCACCTTGACCACCTTGTACTTGCCGTCGCGGTAGAAGATGATGATGTCGTCGATGTCAGAACAGTTGCAGACGAACTCGTCCTTCTTCAGCGCGGTGCCAATGAAGCCGTCGTTGCGGTTGATGTAGAGCTTCTCGTTGGCCTCCACCACTTTGGTGGCCTCTATCGTGTCGAAGCTCTTTATCTCGGTAAGGCGCGGGTGGGCCGCGCCGTATTTCTGCTTGAGGAAGCGGAACCAGTCGGCCGTAACCTCAACCATATCGGCCAGCTTACGGTCTATGTCGTCTATCTCGGCCTTGATCTTGGCCATCAGCTCGTCGGCCTTGTCCTTGTTGAACTTAAGGATACGGGCCATCTTGATGTCCATCAGACGGAGTATGTCGTCTTTGGTCACCTCGCGTATCATCTGCGGATAGAAGGGCGTAAGGCGCTCGTCGATGTGGGCGCAGGCGGCGTCCATGTCGGGAGCCAGCTCAAACTTGCGGTCCTTGTATATGCGCTCCTCTATGAAAATCTTCTCGAGCGAGGCGAAGTGGAGCTGCTCCTGCAGTTCGTGCTTGCGTATCTCGAGCTCGCGGCGCAGCAGGGCCATCGTGTGGTCGACCGAATAGCGGAGCACGTCGCTTACGGAAAGGAACTGCGGCTTGTCGTCCTCGATTACGCAGCAGTTTGGCGATATGTTGATCTCGCAATCGGAGAAGGCGTATAAGGCGTCGAGAGTCTTATCGGACGACACGCCCGGAGCCAGGTGGACAAGTATCTCCACCTGCGCCGCAGTGTTGTCGTCTACCTTGCGCGCCTTGATCTTTCCCTTCTCGATGGCTTTCAGTATGGAGTCTATGAGCGTGGAAGTGGTCTTGCCGTAAGGTATCTCGCGGATTACGAGGGTCTTGTTGTCGAGTTTCTCTATCTTGGCCCTCACCTTGAGCACGCCGCCGCGCTGGCCGTCGTTATACCGGCCCACGTCGATGCTGCCGCCCGTGGGAAAGTCGGGATAGAGCGCGAACGGCTCGCCGTGCAGGTAGCTCACGGCGGCGTCGCATATCTCGTTGAAATTGTGGGGGAGCACCTTCGACGACAGGCCTACGGCTATGCCCTCGGCCCCTTGAGCCAGGAGCAGGGGAAACTTGGCAGGAAGCGTGATCGGCTCCTTGTTGCGTCCGTCGTAGCTCAGCTGCCACTCGGTGGTCTTGGGGTTGAACACCACGTCGAGGGCGAACTTAGACAGCCGCGCCTCGATGTATCGCGGGGCGGCCGCGCGGTCGCCCGTGAGTATGTTGCCCCAGTTACCCTGGCAGTCTACGAGCAGGTCCTTCTGCCCCAGCTGCACGAGGGCGTCGCCTATGGAGGCGTCGCCGTGGGGGTGAAACTGCATCGTGTGGCCCACGATGTTGGCCACCTTGTTGTAGCGTCCGTCGTCCATGCGCTTCATCGAGTGCAATATGCGCCGCTGCACGGGCTTAAGGCCGTCCTCTATGTGGGGCACGGCGCGCTCGAGAATCACGTATGAGGCATAGTCGAGAAACCAGCTTTGGTACATCCCGCTGAGGTGGTGTACGGCCGAAGCGTCAAACCGGCTTACCGGCTTGTAGTCGTTACCCGTGTCTTCGGCTGGCGCGCCGTCGACCGGATCCAACATCCCGTCATCTAATATTTCGTTGTCCATGTATCCTAAAATGAATGTCGGCCGCACTTGAATCGGCGCAGAAAGAAAGCGCATGCGAACGATGCGCAGCTTATCTTGGCACAAAGATACGGCAAGCGAGAGCAATGCAATTTTATTTGCAGATTGCCGAACGCAGCCAATCTTGGCACAAAGATACGGTAAAAAATCGGTATTTACAAGAAAACGGTTTGTTTTTAAGCGATACACCGTTACTTAGCAGTACGCCGCAGGCAACGGCCTACCGCAATAAGGAACATGGCAAGCAGTATCTTGACGGTTGACGCATCCAGAAGGCCGACGACGCAAACGGACAGGCCGTAGCGGTGAAAAAACGAGAGAATCGAGACTATCGGGCAAAACATTGGCATACAGACAGTTATGTAGAACAATAATTACAACTGCGGCATCCTTGACTTATTTTTTACGTAAAAGATAACCTTTCAGACTGCAATCGGCCACATTCTACCGTGCAAAACGCGGCCTTTAACACACGAAAATGCCACGAAACAGGCACGAAGAAGCACGACTTCCGCAAACTAATGTTAATAAAACACAACTTTACGACCAAACGATTAACATGCATAAACGTTTAAAATTCTATTTCGCAAAAAACTTTTGTCAAGGCTTTTTACTCTCAGCGACACAGCCATGGCAAGCCGTGCACGTTTTGGAAGAATGTTAAACAAGAATACAATTCATAACTTTTTACGGAAAATACTTTGCAATTTAAAATATTATACATATATTAGCGATGCTAAATAAAACATTAACACCCATGAGAACTACGAGATTATTTGGCTTCTTGGTTCTCGTTGTCACGATGGCTCTAACGTCCTGCACACAGGATTACGACTTGGATGTCACAACAAGCACCACACCGCAGACAACCTGCAACAACCGCTTGTCGCAAGACGAAGCCGTGGCGATAGCCACCGACGCCGTAAACTCATTAGGCGTACAGGCGACAAGGGCCGGCAAAGCCGGACGGAAACTGACCGTGGAATCAATCAGGCGCACGCCCGACCGTGGGCAGACCCGCGCCGACGGACAAGACGGAACGTGTCGGCCGCTGTTCGTAACGGCCTACGGCGGCGAAGACGGATGCACTGTAGGCCCTAAGTGCATGGGCACGTACATTCACGGAGCACTCGACAACGCCGAGTTTGTCGACATCCTGCTCTCCACATGCGGCAAAAGCCAAGTCTCCCGGAAAGCGACCGTCGACTATGCCGCAATCAAGGAGAGCCAGTATGACCTGCTGGCCAACTGCCTACGCCGCCACTTAGACATAGGGAAGATATACGACACTATGAAGAAAGGGAAATAAGTATAAGACGAACGACCGCAAAGATTTACGCACACAGCTACTGTAAAAAACGCACGCAAAATACACGCAATACGCCTACGTCATTAAAAAAACAACAATATTCTTGCTATTTCGACAAAAAGAATGTACCTTTGCAACAGCTTTAACGGATTGAGCAATGCTCACATACGACACGTATCAGCCACCGCCCCATCCGCATATGACAACATCAACAAGCGCCTGTGGCGAAATTGGTAGACGCGCCAGACTTAGGATCTGGTGGCTTACGCTGTGTAGGTTCGAGTCCTATCAGGCGCACCACAAAAAACGCTAAATGATTTTGATGATAAATCATTTAGCGTTTTCTCTTTTACAAATCGCCACGCTTACGAACGTGCGTGTTTCATCATGCCATCAATAAAAGCACGCACAATCTTGGCAATTTATCGGTAAAAAACCTTACTTTTGCAAGTATCAATATACTTCAGATGAAATCACCGTTTACATACATACGCTTTTGGATATACATAGCTTTGGAGAAATTCGGACTCAGGCGTTCTTCTCCTTCCCGACGTTCAAAAGGAAAAGAGGATTGCCGATGACATACCTGCGCCACATACGGCAAGGCTCTTTAATCAGACGGTAAAGCCATTCCAAACCGTGCTCCTGCCACCAACGAGGGGCGCGCTGGTACGTTCCGGCGAAAAAGTCGAACACGGCACCTATCGTCCCCACGTGGCAATGAATGTTCAGCTCGTCCCAATGCGAGTAAGTCCATTTCTCCTGTTTCGGAGCCGTCATGCCAATCCAAAGCAAGTCAGGATCGGCATCGTTTATCGCCTTTATTATCGCTCGGTTGTCCTCTTCGCTGAACTCAGGCTTGTAAGGAGGAGAATACGTTACGACCTCGATGCTCGGATAAACCACCTTCGCTTTATCCTGAATCAGCGAAAGTACCTTAGGCGAACTGCCCATGAACATGCAGCGACCGCCTTCAGCATTAAGACGGTTCATCTCAAACTCAAACAAGTCCCATCCAGCCACGCGTTCCTTCGGCTGAGACTTGCACTTAAGCCACCGACAGGCCTTAACGATGCTCGCCCCGTCGGGTATCAGATAGTCGCCCAGCCTCAACGCCTCGGCGAACAGCTCGTCATTCTGCGCAGTGTTAAACGAATGAGCGTTTATCGTATTGATCAAAACTTTGCCTTTGGGAATATCGTTCAAGGCAGCCTTTGATTCAAGAATAGTCAAATCACACAGTCTAAGCATAATAAAATATATTTGACAAACATTAATCACGTTTTTTCAAGATGTCGCTCAAAATTCCAGTTATCCTACGTTCAAAACGTCCGTATGTAAAACACCGTTCATATTTCAAGCGTCCTTGCCGCCCCATTTCGACTCTCAAATCAGGATTATCCATAAGCAAATCCAAGCCCTTCGCCAAATCCACGGCATCCTTTCTTTTAACAACATATCCGGTCTTACCCTCGTCTATTATGTCGGCAATGCCGCCTTCATCGGTACTGACGCAAGGTAAACCGTGCTGCATAGCCTCAAGCAGCACGACAGGAAAGCATTCGTTATGATAATAAGTCGGGAATACAAATATGTCTGACTGATTGAAAAAATCGTCTTTATCCTTACCGTATTTCTTGCCATGATAAGCAACGACGCCGTCCAAACCACGTTTTGAAATCTCCGCTTCAAACCTTTCATTGCTTATCTCCGCCGTTTCTCCGCCTACGACATCACAAGCGAACTCCAACCCTTTATCCTTCAACAACTTCAATGCGTCGAGAAGCACTAATGCGCCCTTCTCTTCTTGCAAGTTAGAAAGATACAACAAACGTGGAATCACATTGTTTCGCCCGCTGCCGCAAAACCCAACGTCCGGTATTCCGTTAGGACAAAAATACACATCCTCTTTATCAACGTATTTGCAGACGTCAGGATACAATTTTTCAGATAAAAGAATTACTTCCAATCCCCTGAAAAATCTTTTATACAAGAAATTATCGAAGCCTCGGCCTTGCCGGGTAGATACGCCTTTATTATGATAATGCACAACAACCCTGCGCCCCATCCGCTTCAACAACTCCACAACAATAAAATCTTTGTAAAAGGCGACTCCGCAAGCATTCGACGTAACATAAACAAGGCTCGGCCTCGCTTCTTTCACCATCTTACGGATACGCCTTAGCAAGGATATGAATTGCACAAACTTCCTTATCCCAACCTTTCCTATATCAGCCAAGTCTTTCGCCGTTGCAAGATTAATGTAACGGCAATCAAATCTTTCATTTACGACACTGCTGTCATGAATGTATTTGCCAACCATTGCCGCACCGTGAACCGGCGGAGGAAGATGAAGAACGAAAAGGATTGTAGGTTTCATTGTTTTTATATTTAATGAGTTCGGTAGAATAAAAGCTAAAATTTATTCCCATCTAACATTTTTACAACAAGCCATAAACATTTATGCCTACCAATAGCCCGCATCACAGCCTTACATAATTCCGCTGCAATACATTTCATCCCGACTGTTCCTATATAACAGTAATCATAGGCAGGTACGGATTTACCTATAACTTTTCTTAAAATGAAATTCGCCTTTACTCCTGCACCTTTCTTAAATTGTTTAACATAGCATTGAGATTCTACAAGAATGCTTATAGGTATTTCGTTTAATTCCACGAAACCGTCTTGCATACAATTATTCAACACCTTATCCCAATACGTACTTCGTGTTATGATGGAATTTGTTCCAATCGTATCTTGAGAATAAGGTTCGATATGAATGTCGCCGAAACTTATATCTGCCAACTCACCTAATTGGTCAATGCAAAGCGAACATCTGGGATTGGCAAAAAAAGAATGTGTTCCGAACCAATAACTAAGGTATGGTATTTTCTTCAAGACATTTCCCTGCTTGTCTGAAAATTTCATGAACCCCATGCAACCATCATCCCTGAAAGAAAAACTTCCGACCTCATTTTTATCAACCTTGTAACGTTTCGGATAGTAGTCAAGCGAATGCTTGGTCTTGTTCAAGGAACAGTAAATTGCAAAATAGCCAACGATGGATTCCCGTACACGCTTGTTCTTTTTGGCCAGCTGACGCCAGCCTTGTATATGACACGGCAAGCCCACCACTACTAATCTTCTTTTTCCCGAACGAGCTATTTCATCCGCCACTCTATCCATTGAAACGACAACATACTTTGAACTCCTGCTCTCCCAAATTTCTTCTTCCGTAGTAGCGATGAACGGCTCAGGTTCGAATACGTTTTTATATCTTACCACGACGGCACCGTCAATTATCTTTTGCCTTAAAAGGTATATCAAGAATTGCGTGACCATTCCTCCCGTAGCCGAATGATACCGTATGTTTCCATCGGTGCTATGACCGGCGTATGCATTTAAGTGATGCCCGGCATACTGATTTATCTTAATACCACTTTCACTCCCGAACAATTCTTTTGATATGGAATTCAGCCTTACGCCTTTCCCCGGGCACACCTCATAACAAACTCCGCACTTAACACATCTTGAAGCGTCCACTTGCGGAATATTCCTTTCGTTACCATAGCTGAACGATATGGCCCTCCTGCCGCAACTTCCCGCACACACGCCGCAACTTGTACAAAGCCCGGCTTTTACTACATTCTCAACCGTCATATCACGCAAACATTTCCACTATTTTACGGCAGAAGTCGTATTGCTTCCGACTTTCGTCCTTCATGCGTTCAATAGCCGACGTATCATAAAGAGCATACAGGTCTTCACGTCGTTTATTCCAAAATTGCGTCCGTAATTGTTCTAACGTTATGTTTTCAGGCAGTATCGCCCAATCTCCGCCGATGCTCTTGAGGAACGACTTTGTCTTACCTGGTCCTCGATAACTGATAAAAGGAGTTCCAGCCGTAAGGCCGGTCAAACCGACATGCAGCATGGAAGTCATGAAACAATCCATTGACGCAAGGACGCCGAGCAATTGGCACGGGTTCTCGTAACGGTCTATGAAGACGTTGTTAACCACCCTGTCAGGCACATACTGATAATTCAGCCCTACCTTTTGCATGTGTGTCGTGGTAAAGTGAAACTCCATATCATCATGACGGCCGGCATATTCCAAGATGTCCCTTATCAGCCTTTCATCAAGATATTTGCCTCTCTTGAAGTTAAACCCTACCCTATATTTATCCGTAGGGGGCAACATCTTCGGTTTGAAATAATCACAAGCCCTGAACAACATGTCGGGATAATACGTCACATCCTTGCCGAAAAGCCTCATCATGTCCACATCGCCTCGCAAGCGTACCGTTCCGTTAATGAACGAAGGAGACTTGAAGAAATCGATCCTCCAATGCGAGAACCATGTTTCGGGCTTCTTCACCTTACCGTCACCACCGAAAGATATAGCGCAGAATTTCACGTTAGGATATCTCAACGTTGCTTGATATAAATCCTTGAAATCCTTCTCGTACTCACGTGCAGCCTTGTTCAAGATCCGTTTGTACCACCTGAACGGCGTAAGCAACGCCCCTCCGGCAATCACCACAAGGCTTACATTTCGACATAGCTCATCTATAGTTCGCACAGACTCCAAGCCGTATGCCTGTGCGAGTGACTCTTCCAGTTGGAATACCTTCACGTCATACCCCATGCCTTTTATCATCAGCGCAAAAGCTATAGCCTGCATATCATCACCATAATTGGCATAACGCAGAGGCGCCCAGATTGCAACTTTTCCTTTATTATTCATAATACATCTTTTCCTTTCCTCTTAACCTGTCTATTAAGCCGTCACCCAAAATATTACGGGAAATGATCGACAAACTTTGCATTATCTTTTTCCTCATCGGCACCCACGAGGCCGCCCCGTGATGTATGGCAACGGTGTTTTCGGTCATTTCCAATTTGTCACCAAACAATCTTCTCGGATTTACCGGGTCAAAATAATCCGAACTCATCACCTTTATTCCACCTTGCAACGTCTGAGTCACATCTTTCACCGTAAAGCCATGATTCTTAATAAGTATTGATGTCAACACTCGTGGAGACGAGTATTTGTAAACGGGCACGCCCTCATCGTCAATAAAATGTACACTGTCATAAAACGACAACACCTCCGACATAAGTCTGTTGCCTCTTGTTGCCGCCATAAACACGCCCGGGTTCACAAACACGACGTTACGTTTCACATGCTTGTTTATCCCTAAGACCACGTCTGCATCCAACAAATGTGAAAACGGTTTTAGCAACTCAACATCGGTATCTAAAAACACACCACCATTATCTTTAAGTATCTTATATCTCGCATAATCGGATACATAAGCATATTTTCCCAATGCGTAAGCCTCACGCATAAATGGTGAAATTTCAACATCTATATTGGTCTCATCCCAACGCTTGATTTCATAGTCAGGCATTTTTACTCGCCAACTTTCAATACATTTCTGCACTATCTCCGGCAACTGACTATGCCCGAACCAACAATAATGAATAATCTTTGGTATCATAAGGTAATATTTACAATCGATTGTTTGACATCTTATTTGCAATCAGCGTATTCTGGATTATTAGAAATAATATAAATTCACTTGACTCGAACCAATATTCAGTTATCAACAATAAAAACATAAAGACATTCAAAAGAAACAAATACAAATAATCACCGTCTTTTCTTGAAAGTTTTCTAAATGTATTCATGCTCCTAAACCAAAACAAAGAAAATAGAAATAAGAAAATAAGACCGGCCTCTGCACCAAATGCTACAATAGAAGAAAATGGTTTATTCCGCGCTCCGTCAGTAAAAGCCTCAAAACTCACAAACGCTCTATTCCATAAAGGATATATGTCATTTTTATGATAAGGTGGCATATGATGTCCTAAGACAGTTGTAAAAATATTATCTGAATCATCATTTAGCAAGAAACATATTCGACTATTATACCCTCCAGGACCAACACCAATTACATCAACGGAAAAATCAGAATACATCAAATCAAAGAAATTACTATACATTACCCTTTTTCGTGCATTGTCTTGAGCATCTTCCGCACTCATAAAAAGTTCGACATTTCTTATATTATAATAAATAATTTCTTTTGCAGAATACATTAAAACAATAAGACCGAACAAGAACAATATTACAGCCTTAATTAAATTTTTAGGCTTAATATTTAAGATAAAATATATGATTATAGTTATAACAAAAGTTATCGCAGTTAATCCGGAATAACAAAAAATAAATGAGCAAAAAAAGAATAAGAAATTATTTATATTGGACTTTGAAACTTCACTCCTCAACAAATGCGATAAATAATACAATACCATAAAAGCATTGACAACACACAGACCTGACACACCTTTAAAATGCGTACCATACGCAAAGCCGAAATCATCAACTGTCCTGAATATTATGAAACGGCATATAAAGCCGCAAACATCGATTATAATCAGCCACCATCGCAAACTCCTAAACAATGCGTCCCATGAAACAGCGGAAGAAACACTTCCCTTCACATCACCAAACAATAAATATATTATCGGGAAACAAATCCATAAATATAATACAACATTTGCAAAATCAACATATCCTCTTAACAGCCCAATCAAAGACGAAACTATTATGATACAATAGAGTATGCTGACTTTTTTATTTATCTTGCAACAGAAATATCTTTTAACAAGAAACGGCAATAAGGGAGCTATAAGTATTACCATCGCCCTTAAAGGCGTTAAAAACAATATGCTTATAGCGTTAGAATATATTTTTGTTTTTGGCATAAACTTTCAATTTACAACCGACCGCCTTTCGCCTTGCAAAAGGATGCAAACGACAGTGTGAAAGGTTACGTTTTGAGGGGCAATTTGCCGCGTTTTATAACGCAGATAAATTCGTAAGGAAAAGCCGCAATAATATTACGGATTGACACATACGCATTTCAAGATTACCGTGCAAAGGCAAACGGGAACCTGCGTAAGCCGCAGGCTAATCAACGTCGCAGACAGAATGATCGACATCTGCAGGCATAACGTAGCACTTCGCATCGGTGTTTTCCGCGAAATAATCGTGCAACATTGTGATAAATCTACGGCTTTCCACCCGGCGCCGGCCCGTGGTTATGAGCTTTGCGGGCACGCCGCCGATTATCGACTCGGGCGGAATGGCCGACATGTCCTTGCCTACGAGGCTGTTGGATGCCACGATGGTCTTGTCGGGGATGACGGCGCCGCCGGTTATCGTCGACGAGTTGCATATCCAGCAGTAGTCACCTATGGTTATAGGTCGTGCCTGCTTAGGCACGATGCTGCGGCAGAAGTCGGCCACGAAGTGGAAATTGGTGTCAAATACTTGACATCGGTGCACAATCCTGGATTGTGCACCGACCCGTATTTCCGAGTACGCCGTGATGTTGCAAAACGTCGTAATTTTCGTATCATTGCCCATGTCGAGCACGCCACCCTCGCCCACGTTTATCTTATTTGCGCTGCCAATCTCGCACGCGCCACGGAATATCACCTTGCCATAGATGTTCAGCTGGGTGTTTCCGGCCGCATATTGCGGTCCCCCGGGTATCGTTACGTTCAGGCGCACCATGCCGGGGCGGCACGCCCCGCGACACTCCATGGTGCCGAACTGGCCGAACAGTTTAGGCCACCCGTAGACGAACACGGGCTGGCGCAAGGCTTGGCGCAACGGGAAAAACACAAGATTGAAATACAACGTGTAAAACGGGTTAAACCAATGCACCCACAGGGTGCGCACGACGAGCTTTGAATAAGCCCGCCTTAACTTTCTTACCAATTTGGTCATTATCGTAACTTTTTCCTTATAAAATCCAGACAATAGCCTCGTTCGGCCTTTGACAAGCCGATAAAGCCGACACACATCACAGCAATGACAACCGCTGCGGCGATGAACACAAACGTGGAAAGCAGCGACTGTGGAAGCACGTAATGCAACAAAAACGCCGCCGACGACGACACCGCCACAACCAAAAAGACGGGACGGATTACTCTTACGAGATAACGCCTGAACGAGAAATCGACATACTCTCGTATGATATTGAGCACGACTACGAGATAACACAGGCGGACGGCAAACATGATGACGAACACCGCCACGGGCGTCGCGCCGAGCTTCAAGGCGGCGTATGCCAGCGGGAACACCATCAGGAACACGCCGCTGCCTACGGATATGTACTTCTTAAGCCTCCCTACGGCCAGTGCCACGGCCCATACGGGATTGTTTAGCACGTTGACCAGCGAATAAGCCAATATCCAAATCGTGAACACATCGGTGTACTCGGGCACTTGCTTCAGCCATAAATGCAGTATCGGATTTATCGTAAAGAACAACGGGAGGCAGAACATCCATAACAAAAAGAATGAAAACTTTGAACTGTTGTAGAAGAGCTTCATCAGATATTCGTTGTCGCCGCTTGCGTAAGACTTCACTATCTGCGGCCTCACCGAGACGAAAAAGTTGGAGGCAAAGCCGTTGACGGCATTGCTGACTTGGAACGAAACGGCACGCGCCGCATTGACCGCCGGGCCGAAAAAGAGGTTGAGCAGGATGTTCACACCCGAATCGTTGACGGCGTAGACGGCCGTGCCCACGGTATTCCACCCTACTATCGACGACGTGTCTTTAAGCAGCTTCTTGTCCCATACGAGACGCACCCTGCACTCGGCATAGTGGCGTGAGCAATAAAAAGCGTAGAAACACTGGATTGACAACGCCAAGAACATGAGCAACAGGCCGTAAGTCGTAAGCCTGTCAAACGGCGACATGCTTATGGCGTAAGCAATGCCGAGCTTGGCCAAGCCCTCGAATATGCCTACGTATGAGTAGACGTTCATGTCTTCGTGGGCGATTATGGTTGAATCATATACTATCCCGACCAACGTGGAACAAAGTGAAACCAACGTGAACTGGTAAACCCACACGGCGGCGGCAAGCCTGTCGGCCGGAATCACTAGCTTGTCATAGACGAACCACAACCCCACGGTCTCGCCCACGACGATTACCAATAAGGCGACAACGGCGTAAAGCGTGAAATGCTGAGCGAAGACTTGCGCCGCTCCGGCGGCGTCGCCCTTGCCCAACGCCACGTTGAGAAAACGCTGCGTGGCGTTTGACAATGACGAGCGGAAGAATATGAACATCACCGCCAAGCCGCCGACTACGTTGTATATGCCGAAATCCTCTATGCCGAGTTTATCCAGAAGGACACGCGACGTAAACAACGTGACCACCATGAGGAACAGCATCCTCATGTACAGGAAGAGCGTGTTCTTGGCTATGCGCTTGCTCTTTGAATCCATCCTGACTAAAACAATGAGTCGAAATCGACGCGCTCAAACGCCTCAAGGTGGCCGCCGCGCGTGGCGTTGAATATCCTTATGCCGTGTGCGTCGGCATACTTGCGGGCGTACTCATACGACAGGTTCATCTCCCACGTAGCACCGACGGCCTTGTTTGATTTCTCGTCACTCCCGGCGAAATACGACGCCGTGCCGTGGTTTACTATCGTGCCGTCGCGGCGCATCTCAAGGCCGTAAGAGTTGTCGCAGCCGATGATGTAAAGTTCGCGGAAACCCATATGCACGGCTAACTCAAACATTACATACGTCACGGTGGCGATAGTGTACACTACGTCAGTACAGTCTTCGGCAAAGCGCGGACGGTCAAGCAATGCGCGGTCGCCGTCGGCATTAAGCCAAACACAGCGTCCGCGAACGTTACGGGTGGTGCAGTAGCTGTTGCGACGGAAGAACTTTACTTCCGCGTCGATGCGATTCATCGTTTCCAACAAAGAGTATTGGTAAGATTCGTCCATTACCGTATAAAACGTAGGCCGCCACTTTGTTTGCGGAAAAATCTTATCAATCTTGTTAGAGGCGAACGAGAAATCCCCGTTCGCATGTATCCGTTCGAGGTCTTCAGCCTTCAGGCTCGGCCCGTTGCATATGATAAAACACCTCTTACTCTGATACTTATTGCGGAGTTCGTTCAGCCGCTCGGCGTTGTCATACTCCCGCCCCGAAAGGCGGAAGCACAACAATCCATACTTCTTACGCAAGCCTCTTGCTTGCCGCTTTATGAATTTAAGCATACGGTTAATATTTAATACCTTCACGCATGAGCCATTTTTCAGTCCTGGCTATGTCGTCTTCATCATGCACGTCGAAACTTTCATCAACGACGATAGGTTTAATCTTGTCGCCCATGAAAGTCCACGGCTGTTGTCCATCTTCCTTTGAGGCTACTCTAACAAGCCCCTCCCCTCTATTACAGTCTTGCGGTATATCTGTTCCGCTATGTAAAAATCAAGAGGAGTGTCGATGTCTATAGCCTCAATGTCAGACGTCGTGACAAACTTTGGCGACTTGCCTATGATATTGCTGTTCTTTATCAAATCATCACGATGCACGACCGTGGTACCGAAATTAAGAGCAACAATGTCAGGAAGGTCTTGTGAGTTAGGTGCATGTTGCGGGTCATAATTGACCGGCTTACCGTCAAGCCACATAAACTCCTTAACCGAAGATACGGTAGACACGCTGTCGCAATCATCTGAGTCAAAGAATGTCTTAATGCACTGCGATATTGTTTCAGGTTTTACAAATGGCGATGTACACGGACAATATATAAAGACATCCGTATCAGTCACTTCGCCAAGATGACGGAAAAACTCACTGCCCGAACATTGGGAGGATGCATAATATTCTTCCCTGCGATGACATTTTACCCCCCGAATAACTTTTATTAACAATAGAAATGGCTTCCTCGCTGTTCGTATTCACGACGATCGATGTAAGCTCAGGCACTTGAAGCAAAGTCTTTATCTTAAGCTCCATCAAATTGGTATCTGCGAACGGCCGCAGATTCTTGTCCTTTACGCGCTGTGAACCAGAGCGTATGGGTATAACTGCTGTAATTTTCATTTTGAAAAAATTAAGTTGTTTATATCATGAAACTGGTTGGTGTTTCTTTCAAAGAAATCATTTATGCAAAAAGTGATCAGCCCCCTTCAAAGAGAACAGAGCAATGCGTGCATTAACAACAGGAAGAGTAAGATTCTTAGATCGGGCGTTACGCCATATTGAAACAGACGGACATACTTACAACAAGTCGCTAAGGGTCAGTCCTTTTGCCATGCTCTTCCACGAATGGCGGGCTACGGTCATGTTCAGGGGAAAAGGCAAGCTGAGCATGCGGCCTATGGCTTTCATAGTTGCGGTTGATGTTATTGTTTGCGGCACAATGTTGCTGCCATTAACACTGAACGGCGGCGGTAATTACGGGGAAAAGGAGTGGGCTGGGACGGGCGCAACGGTCCATTATCTCTTGGAGCACAGGCTCCAAAGCAACGGTCTCACGCCTGCCGGTAGCCGCAGAGACGAATGTCAGGCAGCCGTGACCAATGTCGGCGACGATAAGGCGGGATGTCTCTCGCCGCCCGGTTCGTTAATGTTTACTCCGGCAGTCAATGCTGCTTTTTCCATAATCGTATCTGACATCCGACACGCCTAAACATGCAGCCACACGGTGCGGAGGTATCTCCGCCATACGGCCAAGTGGACAGTAGAGTTGATTTCCTTGCAGACATTGACGCAAGTGTTTATCAGCGTAATCTTGGCCGTCTCTATCTCGTCTGCATCCGTGCCGGCAGTGTAAACGGCAAGCACGTTCAGTACGTCTGCGCCTACAGTGAAACCACGAACGGGCTTTACTGCGGAGTTTACGTCAGCCAATATATTATATAATGTGGGAGCAAAGTTGCGGAACGACTCCGCCTGCTTATCCTTGCCGCGACCTTCTACCAAACGCTCGTTGGCCTTGCCCGACGTGTGGAAATACTCGCCTAAGAACGCGTCCCAATTTGCGAAAACGACAATGCCTGCGCCGTCTCTTCTTTCCGTCACGCCTATGTGGGCGTAATAAGCCGTTGTGGTAAGCTCTTCTTTCGCCTTACTGGGATAATAAGTTTGCTCAGTGATGTCTATGCGCCTGATTACTTCCGTAAATCCGGCATGTCGCAGCTCGGCGTCTTCGGCGGTCTCGACGCCCGCAGTCGGAGTAAGGAACGGACGGATTACGAGTTTCCGCCAAGTGTGACGTATGTATCCGGGATTATCATTCTCATACCTCACAAGATTCAGTATCTGCTCCACCCCGTCCGTGTCAAGCCTTGCTATCTTCCGGCTTAAGTCATGACGGCCTTTCTCAAACAAATACTTGCACAAGCCTACCATTGTAGGCGTTATGGAAAGATAGCCGATTATCTCATGAAACACGGCGAGAGCGTCGTCGACATAACCGCAGCCTTCTATCAGGCCTATCAGCAAGTCGGCGGCGCGCTCCTTCTGCGTGCCAATAGTCTGTCGGTCGTTCTCGGCGTTATGCAACCTGACCACTTTCAGGCTCCACGCGTTAGGCACCGATACGGCGAAATACCTGCCCGTGCCTAACGACTTCATGTTGAACACCAGCCTACGCTCCCTGTTGAAGCGGGCTAGGTAGCCTTCACGGCCTTTCAGCGGACCGTCTACCACCTTCACGATCTCGTTAGGCTCGTTGTTTTTCGGGTTGAAAGCGTAATCGGCGTAAGGACGTTCGAGCACTATCACTTTGTCGGCGTAGTTTTCATTGAAGTCCATGAACGCCCGCATCTGGTTCTCGGGTATTGTCCATACGGCGGCTTTCTTTCCCTTCTCCTTCTTGCGCTCGTAGAGCAAGATGCCTTCAGGATAATACCTGTCGATGAAGTCGGCAAGGGCCTGCTGCGTGGAGAGGACGAACACATGACCGGCGAACAGCGGCGCACTGACACTCTTGCCATGCCTCAGCACTCCCACCGTGGTATGCGTAGGGCAATACACCTCGAGGATGTTGCTTGCCTGCGACTGATGCCGCCTCAACATGCCAGCGAGCTTCTCTTCCTGATGCGGCAGAGTACGGACGATAAACCAGCGGTAATCTACGCTGTTGAGCTTGTCGCGGTTGCGAAGCCCGGCACTGCCTGAAGTCATGACATCATTCATGAAAAGGGAAACGAAATGGTTACTGACGGAAAACGAAAATACGCCTTACTCCTGCAAGCGGCCTAAGTGCGCTTCTCACGCTCCTCTTATGGCAAGCGCACAAGAGTAACGTAAAGCCTTGTTTCAGGCGTAACGGCCGCATTCGGGAGGATCCTCAGCAACGAATTACAGTCATTGTTATGTGGCAAGACGAACAAAGCGTCATACGCTTCATTAATTCATTTTCCATACCACAAGTGTTTGATTTCTAATCAATTAAGTCTCTTTATGAATAGCCGTCAACATACGTTATATACGTATGAAGCGTCCATTCGGATGCAAAGATACTAAAAGTCCCTGATATAGAGCTTTTTTCCGAGAATTATTTGTTTAAATTTTCTTCAGTCGGTCAAACAAGCCCGACCTTTGTTTTGCAAAAACGCGCGAGTTTGATCTATAACATGCTGAGATTAAGCCGATTAAAGCCGAATGAACGTTTCTTCATACGTATAAAGCCGCCATTCTTGTAAAACCTAACACACAGGCTGTTTCAATAAAACCAGCATCACCTTACTTAATATTTGAAACAAATTATCAACCGTTCTGCATAAAAACGGCTGTTAGCCTTGTTTGTTTCGATTATAATCCGTATCTTTGCGAATGTAAGTCAAAACAATCATTAACTAAAAACCTATTGCTTATGAAAAAGTTGTTATTAATGGCGCTTTTCGCAATAGTTGCGGTAAGCGCAAGCGCCCAAAGGAACATCAACATCTGGTGGGGAGGCAACGTTTCAGACATTAGCGGAGACGTTGATGCTAAGTCAGAGTTTAAGGCATTGAACATAGGAGTAAGCTATACGGCACCTATCGACGACAAGTTCGACTGGTCGGTAGGAGCCGGCTGGATAACAAAAGGAGTGAAACACTGGAGCCCGGGCTACATACAGATAGAAGGCAACGGAGCGTGGAACTTCTACAAGAACAGCGCGGGCAAGGTCGGGATATTCACCGGACCGTATCTCAGTTTCATGGCGACTAAAGACGATGCGGAGGATGTTAACTCAGTAGACTTCGGCTGGCAGGGCGGCATCGCGGCGGCATACTCGTTCCTGACGTTCAAGATGGGCTACGAGTTCGGCTTCTGCAACATGATTCAAGAAGTCGACTCGAAGTCAGGCGACTTCTTCTTCAGGATCGGAGTGAGATTCTGAAGGAGTGAAGAGTGAAAAGTAAAAAGTGAAGAGTGAAAAATCCATGTGCTTTTATGATTCATTTGGATTTTTCACTCTTCACTTTTCACTTTCACAACGAATTGTACCTGTTTATCAGCTTACGGCGGAAAAAGCGGCCTACGGTGACGTAATCTATCTTGTCGAAAGGCGGGTAAAAGCAGCATACGTTGTCGCGCACCTCGAGCAGATAATTGATGTTGATGATGTATTTTTGGCTTACTTGTACGAAGTTGTCATCTATCTTCAGCAGAGTGTCTTTAGTAACGCTGCGCTTCAGCCGCAGCGGGCGGTCGCATCCGGCGGCCACCACCGTCCACACGCGCGCCTCGTGGTCGTAATGAAACACGCAGATGTCCCTGATCTGCACAAGGCGGAAGTCTACGGCGTTGGTGTAGAAGAGCAGCTTACCGCCGTCGCGCTTCACAGCCCCATCGTCTTGCCGGCGGCTATTCCCGCTCTGCCTGTCGGCGTAGAAGCGGCGCATTATGGTGTCAAGCTCGCGGTCGTCTATGGGCTTCAGCAGGAAATCGAACGCCCTGTTCCTGAAGGCCGGCAGCATATAATCATTGTAAGCCGTATAGATCACAACGTAACACCGGTAGTCGGGCTCCAGCCTGAGCTGCTCGAGAACGTCGATGCCCGTCATGTCGGGCAGCTCCATGTCGAGAAATAGCAATTCGGGCTTGTGCTTTCTCACAAGCTCTATGCCGTCGGCGCCGTTGTCGGCCGTCGCGGCCAGTGTGATGTCGGCATACTTGCCGAGCTTCACGGCAAGGCTGTCGATGGCCGCCCGTGTGTCGTCTACGATTATAGCGTTCATTCCTTTTAGGTTTTTATCTTGTGTTAACGTTGTAAACGGACTTCAGGCCAAGCGGCATCACCAGCTTCACCTCGCATCCGGCTATCGAGCCGTCGGCCGCCTCGAGGTTTCTCACCCCGAGCCTTATCTTCCGCTTGTTCTCATGGTTTATTATATTAATGGTGTTGCGTATCACCTTCATTCCGGTCTTGGTCGACGACGGGTCGCTGCGGCGTATGTCGAAGCCAGTGCCGTTGTCGGTCACGGTTATCGTGCAGTCGGCGTCGCCCTTTGCCACGGCCACGCGTATGCGCTTTGTGCCTTCGCGCCGCTTCAGTCCGTGCTTTATCGAGTTTTCGACGAGTATCTGTATGAACATCGACGGCACCATGACCGCTTCAAGCACGTCGTCGGCCGGGGCGTCCACCTCGTAGACGAAGCCCTCGCCTATGATCTTGCGCTCCACGCTGATATAATAGCCTACGAAGTCGAGCTCTTCCTTAAGCGATACATAATACTTGCCCGACATGTTGAGGTTGGCCCTGATCAGCCTTACCAGCGCCATCAGCTCGTCGGTGTCGCCCGAGGAGCTGGCCATGCGGTTGTTGAGCACGTTGAAGATGAAGTGGGGCGAGATGCGCGAGCGCACGTTTGCCAGCTGCGTCTGCATGAGCTGCATGTGCATCTGCAGGCGGCGCTTGCGGGCGTAGGTGTAACCGAAGAGCAGCAGCAGGGCCAGCACCACGATGAGCAGCACGCCTACGTAAAGCCACATGTGGGCCGTGCGTATGTCGGCGTCTTTCTCCTGTATCTCCATTTGGTGGTGCAGCTTGAGCGTGTCTTGCGCGTAGCGCATCATTATCTCGGAGGCCCTCATGTTGGCTATGTTGTGCTTCAGCGAGTCGTTGCGCCTTACGCCCTCGTCGAGCATGCGGTAAGCGTTGCGGTAGTCGCCCTTCCTGACGAAATACTCGCGCAGGTAGCGGTTGCGTATGTTCACCATGTTGAAGTCTATGGTGGTGTTGAGCCGCTCCGAGTCGAGTATCCTCTTCACCGTGCCGGTGTCGCCGGCCTTCAGGGCGAGGCCTATGCCTATGGTGTGGCAGTAGTAGAGGGCGGTGGCGTCGCCTATCTTCCTGAAGTAGGCGTAAGCGTCGTCGAGCAGGCGCGCCGCCTCGGCCGTGCGCCCGAGGTTGAGCAGCACGTCTGCCATGTTCACCTTGCAGAGATACGCCTCGTAGCTGTCTTGCATGCCGTTGGCGGCGAGCATCCGCCTCATCCGCTTGAACACGGCCAGGGCTTGGCCGTAGTCTTCGGTGTAATAATAGTAGTTGCCGTAGTTGTTGAGGAAGTAGAGCTGCATGTTGAGCGGCATGAGCGCAAGGTTGGCGTCGGCCGTCTTGTAGCACTCGAGCGCAAGGTCGAAGTCGCCTAAGTTAAGGTATATGCGCCCCAACCCCATGTAGAGCGTGGCGTTGTCTTTCTCGGGCAGGCCGAGCGAGTCGGCCAGGAACAGCGCCCTGCGGTACCACATGGCGGCGTGCGGCATGTCGTTGGCGAAGACGTAGGCGTCGCCCAGGTTGGCGCAGACGTCGGGCAGGCGGTGCTTCACGTCGCTGACAGAGAGGCGCTCGTAGGCGGCGCGGTAAGAGGCGATGGCCTTAGCCGGCTCGTAGTGCAGCTTCTGGTAAAAGCTGCCCTGCGCGTTGAGCATGAAGCCAAGCATGCCGTTGACGCGCGGCGAAGGCTCGCGGCCGGCCAGGTAGCCGTAGGTTTGGCTCCAGCGCAGGTCGGCCGAGTCGGGCACTTCCATCTGCACGCAGTAGCGCATGTAGCGGATGTACCAGTCGTAATAGTCAAGGCTGTCGGCGGCTCCGGCCAGTCCCTTCCTTATCATGCCGGGTACGTAAGGCGAGTTTACGGCCACGGAGTCGTCTACGGCGGCCAGCGCGGCGGCTAAGGCCGCGCTGCGCCCGTCGCCCGGGGCTCGACCGCACGCCGTCATCATCATGGCACACCACCACGACGACAGCACCGCTACGGCAGACAAGACATATTTAACGCACGCGTTATTCATCTGTTTCAGCCTTCATTCATATCCACAGGCCATGAACTATATTATTAAGGATGACTCATGCAAAGTTACGAAATATATTTAAAATTCAAGTTTTAATACCTGCATTATTGGGTGTTTGGCGACAGATTAAGGTCTTTTTCTTGGCGCATGTAAACCAATTGTCTACACATTTGTGGGGTTATACGGTTATGCGGTTGCGGGGGTATGGTGTATAAAGGAATATTCTTTACGAAGTGGAAAATAAAAACAAAGGCGTCCTGATTATAATGACAACAGCGAAAGGTAGCCTTTTGCACGCTAAAAGGTTACCTTTCGCACGCAAAAAGGCCACCTTTTAGCGGGTAAAAGGCAGCCTTTCATTAACGCGCTGGTTTACAGCGGGTTACAAATATGTTTATTTCACATTGCCTACTTTGATGAGATACTCGGCTATCTGCACCGCGTTGAGCGCGGCGCCCTTGCGTATCTGGTCGCCGCTGAGCCAGAATGTCAGGCCGTTTTCGTCGGCCAGGTCCTTGCGTATGCGGCCTACGTAGACGTCGTCTTTGCCGGCCGTGTCGAGCGGCATGGGGTAAACAAGGCGGTCGGGGTCGTCCTCAAGCGTCACGCCGGGGGCGGCTGCTATGGCCGCGCGGGCCTCCTCTACGCTTATGGGGCGCTCGGTCTCTATCCAGACCGACTCTGAATGGGCCCTGAGCGACGACACGCGCACGCACATGGCCGAGCACTTCACGTCGCTGTGCATTATCTTACGCGTCTCGTTAAACATCTTCATCTCTTCCTTTGTGTATCCGTTTGGCTGGAACACGTCTATCTGCGGTATCACGTTGTAAGCCAACTGGTAGGGGAACTTGCTCACGGTGACCTCCTCGCCGTTGACCAGCTGGCGGTATTGCTCCTGCAGCTCGGCCATCGCCGCAGCGCCCGCGCCGCTTGCGCTCTGGTAGCTTGCGATGTGTATGCGGCGTATGTGGCTGAGCCGTTCGAGCGGCTGCAGCACCACCACCATCATTATCGTGGTGCAGTTGGGGTTGGCTATGATGCCGCGCGGACGGTTGAGGGCGTCCTCGGCGTTGCACTCGGGCACCACGAGCGGCACGTCGTCGTCCATGCGGAAGGCGCTCGAGTTGTCGATCATCACGGCTCCGTATTTCGTTATGTCTTCGGCGTACTCCTTAGACGTGCCCGCCCCGGCCGACGTGAAGGCGATGTCGATGTCCTTAAAGTCGTCGTTGTGTTGCAGCAGCTTCACCTCGTACTCCTTGCCCTTGAAGGTGTATTTAGTGCCTGCCGAACGTCTTGAACCGAACAACACGAGGTTGTCCATCGGAAAATCTCTCTCTGCGAGCACCCTGAGAAACTCTTGCCCCACGGCTCCGCTCGCGCCAACGATTGCTACATTCATTATTTCCGGATTTTAATTTTACAGTTAAATTTTGCTTGCAAAAATACACATTTTGAGCCAAATGTTATAAAATGTTGATTTTTTTTTGCACTTTTGCATAATAAAATAAGTAAATAACAGCAACACGACCGAATATTTATGCCCGACATATCACCGTATTTCCCGATAACGTCACCCACAATGATATTCTTCGTTGTGTTGTGCATCATCCTCTTTGCGCCCATCATCATGGGCAAGCTGCGCATACCGCACATCGTAGGCATGGTGCTGGCGGGCGTGGCTGTGGGGCCTCACGGACTGAACATCCTGGCGAAAGACGACTCGTTCGACCTGTTCGGCCACGTTGGCCTGTATTACATCATGTTCCTCGCAGGACTGGAGATGAACATGGCAAACTTCATGAAAAACCGAGTGCGCACGTTCACCCACGGCATAATGGCCTTCGTCATACCCATGGTCATGGGCTTCATCGTAAACCGCACCGTGCTGGAATACAACGTGATGACGTCCGTGCTGCTCGCCAGCATGTACGCCTCGCACACCATCATCACCTACCCCATCATCATGCGCTACGGCCTCGCGCGGCAGCGCAGCGTCACGATAGCCGTAGGCGCGACGGCCGTGACCGACACGCTGACACTCCTGGTGCTCGCCATAGTGGGCGGACTGTTCAAGGGGCAGATAACGGGCGGCTTCTGGCTGATGCTGTTCGTGAAGATTGCCGCCGTGTTCTTCGTCATATTCTTCTTCTTCCCACGCATAGCGCGCTACTTCTTCCACCGCTACGAGGACAACGTGGCGCAGTTTATCTTCGTGCTGGCCATGACCTTCCTCGGCGCATGGCTCATGGAGCTTATAGGCATGGAGGGCCTGCTCGGGGCGTTCCTCACGGGCCTGGTGCTCAACCGCTACGTGCCTAACGTGTCTCCGCTGATGACCCACCTCGAGTTCGTCGGCAACGCCATATTCATCCCCTACTTCCTCATCGGCGTGGGCATGCTGGTCAACGTCAGGCTGCTCTTCGGAGGCCTGGACACGCTACAAGTGGCGGCCGTCATGATAGCTGTGGCGCTTACGAGCAAATGGATAGCCTCATTCCTCACCCAAAAGCTGTTCGGCATGCGCGGCGTGGAGCGCGAACTTATCTACGGACTGAGCAACGCACAGGCCGGAGCCACGCTGGCCGCCGTCATGGTAGGCTACAACCTGATAATGCCCGACGGCGGACGACTGCTCAACGACGACGTGCTCAACGGCACGGTGATACTCATACTCGTGACGTGCATCTTCAGCTCGTTCACCACCGAGCAGGCGTCTAAGCGCATAGCTCTTGAAAACCAGGCCGCCGTGCCCGAAGACGAAAGCAGCGACGACGAGAAGATAATGATAAACATCAAGCACGCCGAAACAGCCGAAACCCTCGTAGGCCTCGCCATACTGATGCGCAACAGGCTGCTGAACCGAGGCATGGTAGCACTCAACGTGGTCTACGACGACATCAACCGGCTCTCTTACCAAGAGAAGGGCAGACGCCTGCTGGAGCACGTCACTAAGGTGGCCAACTACGCCGACGTGGGCGTACAGACGCAAGTGAGGATAGCAACCAACATCACCAACGGCATAAAGCACGCCTTCAAGGAGTTTAACGCGTCTGAAATGATTATCGGCATGCACAACAACGACGACTCGGCAAAGAAGTTTTGGGGCGAGTTCATACCCGGACTGTTTAACGGACTTAGCCGCCAGATCACCATAGTGCGCTGCCTAAGGCCGCTCAACACGCTGAGAAGGATACAGGTGGCGGTGCCGTCGAGGGCCGAGTTTGAGCCTGGCTTCTACCGCTGGCTGGAGCGTTTGGCGCGCATGTCAGAGAACCTTGACTGCCGCATACAGTTCCACGCGAAGCGCGAAACGCTCTCACTCATCAACCAGTACATGCAGAACCGCCACCCCAACGTGCGCGCCGAATACACCTTCATGGCTCATTGGATAGACATAGCGAAGCTCGGCGGCAGCGTTAACGACGACCACATGTTCGTAGTAATCACGGCCCGAAAGGGCACGATATCATACAAGTCGGCACTCGAACGCCTGCCCGAGGAGCTTACTAAGTATTTCTCGGGCAAGAGCCTGATGATAATCTTCCCCGACCAATACGGCGAGCCGGTGGGTGCAATGACATTTGCCGAACCGCAACACCACGAGCAACGCAGTGCCTACGACGTGCTGATGACTTGGATTAGGAAGAGGTTTGACACACCCCAAACCCACCCCAACCATCCCGAAAGGAGGGAGCCTGATTAGCCAAGCGGGCTCTCAGCCCTCCCATCCCTCCCAGCTTTCCCAGCCCTCCCATAAAAAAGACTATGATAACAATAAACAATATCACCAAGAGTTTCGGTTCCCTGCAGGTGCTTAAGGGAATCAGCCTGCACATCGACAAAGGCGAAGTGGTAAGCATCGTCGGCCCGAGCGGCGCAGGCAAAACCACCCTGCTGCAAATAATAGGCACGCTCGACAAACCCGACGGCGGCGAGATCGTCATCGACGGCACCGATGTAAGGTCGCTAAGTTCCAAGAAACTGTCGGAATTTCGCAACAAGCGCATAGGCTTCGTGTTCCAGTTCCACCAGCTGTTGCCCGAGTTCACGGCGATTGAAAACATCATGATTCCGGCGTTCATAGCCGGCGTGTCGAAGGGCGAGGCGAAGAAACGGGCGAAGGAACTGCTCGACTTCATGGGACTGGCCGACCGCGCCGGCCACAAGCCTAACGAGCTTTCGGGCGGCGAGAAGCAGCGCGTGGCCGTAGCCCGGGCGTTGGTTAACCGCCCCGCAGTCATCCTTGCCGACGAGCCGTCGGGCAGTCTTGACACCAAAAACAAGGCCGAACTGCACCAGCTATTCTTTGACCTGCGCGACAAGACGGGACAAACCTTCGTGATAGTGACTCACGACGAGAACCTCGCTAAGATCACCGACCGCACCATCTCGATGAACGACGGCCTGCTGACCGACACCCAACCGTCCCAGCCCTCTCAGCTCTCCCAGTCCTCCCCTCTCACCCCAAACACCCCGACAATATGAATTTCATCAAATTAGGCGACTACAACCAAATGACCGTCACGAAAACGGTAGATTTCGGAGTTTATCTCGACGGCGGCGAAGAAGGCGAAGTGTTGCTGCCGGCCCGCTACGTGCCCGAGGGCTGCAAGGTGGGCGACAAGCTAGACGTATTCGTGTATCTCGACAACGAAGAGCGGCTTGTTGCTACCACGCAAACGCCGCTGGCTAAGGTAGGCGACTTCGCTTACCTTGAAGCTACATGGGTAAACGAATACGGAGCATTCCTCAATTGGGGGCTTATGAAAGACCTCTTCTGCCCTTTCCGTGAGCAGAAGATGAAGATGGAAAAGGGTAAGAGCTACATCGTCTTCGTACTGATTGACAACGAGAGTCACCGCATCGTGGCTTCGGCAAAGGTGGAACACTTCTTGGACATGAGCTTTCCGCCCTACAATCACGGCGACGAAGTGGACTTGCTGATATGGCAAAAGACTGATCTTGGATTCAAGGTGATCATCGACAACCGCTATCCCGGACTGGTCTACAGCAACCAAATATTCAAGAACATACACACCGGCGACCGCATGAAGGGCTATATCGACTTGGTACGTGAGGACGGAAAGATTGATGTGATGCTGCAGCCTACGGGCTGGCGCATGACCAAAACCCTCGGTGACGCCATCCTTGAATATCTCGAGAATAACGGTGGCGTCTGCCTTCTGACAGACAAAAGCCCGGCCGAAGATATCTATAACCAGTTTCAAGTAAGCAAGAAGAACTATAAAAAGGCTATCGGCGACCTCTACAAACGCCGCATTATCTCCTTAGAGGAAGGAAGACTAATATTATTGAAGGGGAGAAAGAAGTAGAGGAGCTAACAGGAGAAAACGAGAAAAGGAGAAAAGGAGTAGAGGAGTAAAGTAGATATGCTTTGTTGCTTAATATGAGCAAAACATATCTACTTTTCTCCTTTACTCCTTCTAATTTAATTCTTTATCCTCGTCATACCGCCATTATAGGTGTTGGAATCAAACATGGTGAGATACCACTTGAAATCAACACGCATGGGCTTGATAAAGAAGGTGGTAGTATTAGGACGGGGGTCACCGGGTTCTTTCTTAAAGAACTCTATAGTGTACTTCACTTGGCTGTCAGTTTCAGACATGAAGGTGACGGCATCAATCTTGTAGCTAAGCACAGGGAAACGCTTGAACACGAAACGCTGCTTCTTCGCAAGAGAATCCGGCAGCGGAACAACCTTTCCGTCCTTATCAAGATAATAGAGCATGGCCATAGCCGAATCAATACGCTCGGCCTTAAGATGCTCAAGGAAAATCTTAGTGAGATCAAGCACCTGAGTCGTATCACGCTTATTCAGCAACATGCTCGTTTTTTCCTTCTTTACGGCATCGGTGTCCGTTGTCGCCTTGTCCTTACAAGATATTACACTAAGCGAAACAAGCAACGCCGCACATACATAACGAAGTAATCGCATAATACTAATAATGGTTTAATTAGTTGATATTAAAAAGAGGTACGCTGCAAGTGCGTACCTCCTTAAGTTTATTCACAAATCCTGTCGAAGATTAGCGACGAGCAGGAAGGTTGTTACCACCGGTATTGTTAATTGTGATGTCAACATAGGTCCTGAGAGTTCCCCAGTAGTATGTGATATCGAGCGGAACACGGATCTGGAACGTAGAGAGTACCTGACCGTTGTTGTCATAAACGAGGTAACCGAACTGAACACCGCCGAAGATTGAAGCAGCGTCACCGCCATCCTTATAGAATCTTACCAAGTTTGACTTATCGCTCAACAGAGTCTGACCGAGAGTACCACCGTCCATTGTCGTAGTGATTTCAGAAATCACAGGATCAATTGAAGTAATTCCGTAGTAAGCTACGTAAGAATCCTTCCAAGCAACATCACGCCAGTCACCGAACTCAACCAACTCATAGAGTTTGAGCATGTTAGCCTTATCACCTGCATCAACAAATGTCTTCTCCTTAGCACCTTCAGCGTCGATAGGACGGAGGAACTTAACGTCGAATACGTTGTTTGCAATCGGGAGCTGGAAGTCGCAACCGTTCTTAGCGTAGAGGCCTACAGAAGCTGTTACGCACTTAGCGAGGTTCTCAACATCGTGAGATACAGCGTTCAACAGGTCGTGAGCATAAGCTCCGTGTACGTAAGTTACATAGTTGCCGTCAACATTTGAACCAGAAGTCGTGCTCAAAGTAGCTACAACCTGTGCGTCAACAGGAGAGTTAACGTAAGCAGAGAGAACCTTGCCTGAAGCGTTAACAGTCATAGTGTACTCAGTGCCAGACTGACCAGTCAACTTAGCGTAATCAGGATCGATAACGAACTTGTACTCATACAGAAGGTTAGCCTCAGCAAATGAGCCAGTAGCAGTATTTCCGCTCATTGTAACGGCGGTAGCAACCTTATTGCCTTCGAGAGTAGAAAGGATGTTGTTCTCGAATACGTTACCAGCACCTGCAGGAGTACCTGCGTCGTCCGGAGACAAGATGTTGTTGTGGATCTCGTCGTAGCCGCTTCCGAGCTTGCTGTTAGCAGCTGCCCAATAGTTGCTGAGTTTGTTAGTATTCTCCCAAGAAGCTGTCGGAGTGTAGATCTCGCCAGTGTTGAAGACTACATAAACGTCCTGAGAAGTAGAGTTCTTAGCTGCAAACCTTACGATTGTAGTCAGAGACTGACCCGTCATGTAAGTTGAAGTAGCGGGATCCCAAACGGCGTTGTAGAGAGTATTTCCGTCAATCGTCCACTCAAGAACAGAAGTTTCGTTGTGGTTGGGATCCGGATGCTCTACTACTGTGCCGTAGTTGCTTGACTTAACGTAAGTGCCGTTCAGCTCCTCATAGAGCTGGCAGGTATTGCCAGAGATCTTCTCAACCTCGTAGTTGTTCTCAAACTCTTCCTTAGACATGTTGAGAGTACCAAGAACCTTAGCCTCTACCTCAGCCCAAGTAAGTTTGCGGTTGTAACCGTCACAATTCAGGTCAACGCCGTTATCGGGGAATTCGATAGTGATAGCCTCGCTCGGAGTAGGATCTTTTTCAGTGATCAAGAACTTGATGAAGCCTACAGATACGACCTTGTTGTTGTTGAGAGTATCAACAAGAGTTACGCGTACCATAGGAGTACGGCCAAGAGCAGTGCGGTCAGCCACGCCTTCTACGGGGTTACCCTTCTCGTCAACCTTGCAAGCAACGATCTTAGTCTTAGCTTCGTCGATGAAGCGAGCGTGAACGCTCTCTGAAGTAGCGTTGCCGCCCCGAGTGTAGTGAGAAAGCTCGAACTGCCACTTCAGACCGTACTTCGATACGTCGTCAGCAGCTGACTCGTTAGCAGCGTAGTTGCGGATGTAGTGCATCTGAACGAGGTCGAGCAGGTTAACACCGTTCTGATCGTCGTAGATGATCTCGTGAGTAGGAGCAGTTGCGATTGCTTCAGCTGCAACATCATAGATATGGAAGAAACCAGACATCATGCCACCAGCATTGTAAGAGCAACGAGGATCAGAGAGAGTCTTGTCAGCGATGTCGATGTTCTTGATGTCAGACTTTGCGACAGCTGCGTAGTCAGAAGTTACGGTAGAGTCGGTAGTTCCATCAGCGTTGATGTGAGCCTGAACTGCGAGAACAGTAACCTCGTCTTCCTGACGAGAGATCTTGTCACCGTCAAGGTCGAGAACAACAGAAAGGAGACCGTTGTCGTTGCCATAATACTTCTGTACGGCAGGAGCTGAAGCAGCTGCACGGGTCATGCCGCCCATAGCCACATATTCCTTATCGTCAGAAATAACGTTCATCGACTTGATGTTGGCAACGTCATAGTAAGACGGGTTCATGTGGTAGTTAGCGACAACAGAAGGAGTAGTGCTCACCTCACCGGTAGTTGCATATGCCCAAGTTTCACCGTTTTCAAGCGGATTAGCCTGAGTGCTGTTGTTGTCAAGGATTACCGGAGTGTAATAGAGAACCGGAGCCTCCATTGCTTCGATACCACCATAGTAGAAGTCAGGAGCGAATACGAGACCTGAAAGGATCTTCTCGATGTAAACCATCAACAAGCTGAGTTGATCGTTGATGTCGTCAACGGCGTTCTCAGCCAAGCCCATCTGCTCTTTCAGGGTATCGATGTCGCCATTAGAAGCTGCGATTGCAGCCTTAACATCCTCAAGAGAAACGTTAGCTGCAGCGAGCTGCTCGGTAAGACCGTCGATAGAGAGACCAGCCTCGTTGAGTTTCTGCTCGAAGAGGTCGAGAGCTTCCTGCTGCATTTCGATATTCTTAGTGGCAGCAGCGATACGGCCTTCAACGTCTTCGGTGAACTCGTCAACCTTACCGGTCAAAGCAGCGTATCCTTCGAGAGCCTCCTGGATGCGGTCAGCCTGTGCAGCATTGATAGCTTCCTGTGCAGCGGCGATAGAAGCCTCGAGGCGAGCTACGTCAGCTGAATAGTCAGCCGTCAACTCGTCGATCTTTGCGCTGAGTGCGTCTTGGTCAGCACCGGCTTGCTGCATTGCCTCATTGATCTGGCTGATCTGAGTGTCATAACCGCTCTTTGCATCAGTAAGCTGCTGCTCCAAGTCGGCTTTCACAGTCTGTAAGTTTCCCGCAAGGTTCGAGACATCAGTATTTACTTTCTGAATGTCGTCGTCATAATCCTTACAAGAAACGAACATGCCCACTGATGCTACTGCGAACACCATCATGAGCAATGAACTAAAAAACTTTCTTTTCATTGTAACAATTATTGAAATTAAACATATTTGATAAATAATCTTTCTCTATATTTTGACGCCGAATCGCGCCTCGTTAATCGGAAGCGTAGTATTTTGCTGCAAAAATAGAGATAAAAATCCAATCATGCAAGTATTAATGAAAATATTTTCAAAAAAAACACAAAACAAGGGACTTGTGTTAATAATCAAGGAATCGGATAATACAATGTCGTTACAATCGGCAATCGACAAGAAATTACACCTATTTTATATATATAGGAATGGGAGGAATGGGAGGAATGGGAGGAATGGGAGGAATGGGAGGAATGGGAGGAATGGGAGGAATGGGAGGAATGTGGCTGGGCGGGCGGGGTATGGTTATGGGATTTGAATGGATTTTCGGCGTTTTGCAAAAGGTAACCTTTTAGGAAGCAAAAGGTTACCTTTTAGGAGGTAAAAGGCCACCTTTTGGAAGGTAAAAGGTTACCTTTTACAAATTGCCTGCGGAGCGAATAAAATATCATGGTTGGATGACGTTTTTACCTTATTATATTTATCTTTGCATAAGATAAAGCAAATGAGTAATTATTTGAAGGGACCTATGATACGAATCAGGCGAATTAGGCTATAAGATAATCATAAAAACGATAAGAGTATGAGAAAATTCAGGAAATTAGTGGCTATCGAACCGGTGAACATGGTGAATGAGGCCGTGGACGGACTGGCGGATTTCGCAGACGAGGTGGTGACTTACGACGACATTCCCGGCAACGGGCAGGAGGCGGCGAGGCGCATAGGCGACGCCGACGCAGTGCTGCTGAGCTTTACGTCGCGGCTTACGGCTGAGACCCTGGAGCGATGCGAAAACGTGAAGTACATCGGCATGTGCTGCTCGCTTTACTCGCCGGAGAGCGCCAATGTGGACATAAGATACGCGGAGAGCCGCGGCATCTGCGTGACCGGAATACGCGACTACGGCGACGAGGGAGTGATAGAATACGTGGTGAGCGAGCTGGCAAGATGCCTGCACGGGTTCGGACGGGAGCCGTGGTTCGGCAGTCCGAGCGAGATAACGGGGCTTAAGGCAGGAATATTAGGCTTAGGGAAGTCGGGCGGAATGATAGCCGACGCGATGAAGTTTTTCGGTGCCGAGGTGCGCTATTTCGCAAGGAGCGAGAAGGCGTGGGCTAAGGAAAAGGGATATGAGTTCAGCCCGATAGGCGACCTATTGGAATGGAGCGACGTGGTGTTCTGCTGCCTCAACAGGAACACCGTGCTGATACACGAGGAGGAGTTTGCACGGTTGGGCGGCCATAAGATAATGTTCAACACGGGGCTGTCGCCGGCTTGGGACGAGGAGCCTTTCGCCCGTTGGCTCGACGGCGACAACGTTTGCTACTGCGACACGGTGGGCGCGGCCGGCGGCGAACGCTTCCTTGAGCACCCGCACATGCACTGCATGGGGGTGTCGTCGGGCATCACGCGGCAGGCTTACCGCAGGCTTAGCGAGAAGGTAACGGCTAACATCAGGGCTTTCTTGGAAAGAGAATGGGAGAACTGAGAGGGCTGGGAGGACTGAGAGATCTGGGAAATCAGTACTCGGTCTTGTCGGTCTTCCCGCTCCAAAGCTCAAAGGCCTTAAGGGCTTCGCTGCGCAACATTTCCTCGGAAGGCAGCCTGCGCTCGGCTTGCGGCAGGGCAAGCTCGTCGTAGATGAACGAGTCGTCGAAGCCTACGGCCTTTGCGTCGGCCTTAGTGTTGGCGTAATACACCTTGTCGAGCCTCGCCCAATAGATGGCGCCGAGACACATGGGGCACGGCTCGCACGAGGTGAATATCTCGCAACCTGAGAGATTGAACGTGCCGAGCGCACGGGCGGCACGGCGTATGGCACTGACCTCGGCGTGCGCCGTAGGGTCGTTGTCGGCCGTAACGCGGTTTACTCCCGTGGCTATTATCTCTCCGCCGCGCGCTATCACTGCACCGAACGGGCCGCCGCCGTTGGCCACGTTCTCTACGGAAAGCCGTATGGCTTCAAGCATTAGTTCGTCGTTAGTCATAAATTTTTGGGTTATACGGTTATGGGGGTATACGGTTTTACGGTTTGTTGGGGGTTATACGGTTATGGGGTTATAAGGTTTTACGGTTTGTTTGGGGATTATACGATTATGAGGTTATAAGGTTTTACGGTTTGTCTACATGGCACAAACACCATATAACCGAAAACCCCTATAACCTCAAAAATCGTAAATATCTAGATTGTAGATACGGAGCAAATACCGCACAACCGTAAAACCTTACAATCCCCAAGACCGGAAAAATTAGAATTCCGCATTCTTCGGCGTGCGCGGGAAGGGTATCACGTCACGTATGTTCTGCATTCCCGTCACGAAAAGGATGAGACGCTCAAAGCCGAGACCGAAGCCTCCGTGGGGGCAAGTGCCGTACTTGCGGGTGTCAAGATACCACCACATGTCTTTCATCGGGATGCTGCGCTCGCTGATTTCGTTCATCAGTTTGTCGTAATTCTCTTCGCGGACGCTGCCTCCGATGATCTCGCCTATCTGCGGGAAGAGCACGTCGGTGCCCTGAACGGTACGGCCGTCGTCGTTGATCTTCATGTAGAACGCCTTGATGGCTTTCGGGTAACCGGTCATTATTACGGGGCGCTTGAAGTGGTGTTCCACAAGGTAACGCTCGTGCTCGCTGGCCAAATCCATGCCCCACGATACAGGGAACTCGAACTTGTGGCCTGCCTTCACGGCCTCTTCGAGTATGCGTATGCCCTCGGTATATTCCAAACGGACGAACGAGCCCTCGACAACAGAGCGCAGACGCTCGAGCAGGGTCTTGTCTATCATCTTGTTGAGGAACTCCAAGTCGTCCTTGCAATTGTCCAAAGCCCACTGCACGCAATACTTGATGAAGTCTTCCTCGAGGTCCATTAGGTCGTCGAGGTCGATGAAAGCGACCTCCGGCTCTATCATCCAGAACTCGGCCAAGTGGCGCGGAGTGTTGGAGTTTTCGGCGCGGAACGTCGGACCGAACGTGTAAATAGCGCCTAAGGCGGTGGCTCCAAGCTCACCCTCAAGCTGTCCGCTGACGGTGAGCGAAGTCTGCTTTCCGAAGAAGTCGTCATCGTAGACGATCTTTCCGCTGTCGTCTTTCTTAAGGTCGTAGAGGTTCTTCGTGGTGACTTGGAACATCTGCCCGGCCCCTTCACAGTCGCTCGCGGTGATGAGCGGCGTATGGAAATAGAAGAATCCGTGGTCGTGGAAATACTTATGTATGGCTATGGCCATGTTGTGACGGATGCGCATCACGGCTCCGAAAGTGTTGGTGCGCAGGCGCAAGTGGGCGTACTGGCGCATGTATTCAAAGCTCTGACCTTTCTTCTGCATGGGGTAGTCGCTGCCGCACGTGCCGTAAATCTCGAGCTCGCGGCACTGCAGCTCTACCGTCTGGCCGGCTCCCTGGCTCTCAACGAGCTCGCCGTTGACGTTGATGCAGGCTCCGGTGGTTATCTGTTTGAGCATGTCGGCGTCGAACTTCGAGGGGTCAACGACTACCTGCACGTTCTTAATGGTGGAGCCGTCGTTAAGCGCAATGAAGTCTACCGACTTGCTGCTGCGGTGGGTACGCACCCAGCCGCGCACGTTGACGATGGCCCCGAAGTCAGTGCGGGCGAGCACATCGACAACTTTTGTCCTCTTTATCTTTTCCATCTTGTATTTTTAAGGAGTAAAGGAGCAACAGGAGTAAAGAAGTAAAGTACACATGCCTTGCGGCGTTGCACCATCCGGCTTTCCACCTTGTTCCTCCTTTATTACTTTTTCAACTTTTCACTTTTTCACCCTTTTACCCTTATTCAAAGGCGCCCATGCGGAGCATGTCGACCTCCTTCTCGGTGAGGAAACGCCAGTCGCCGCGGCGCAGGTTCTTCTTTGTAAGTCCGGCAAACTGCACGCGGTCGAGCTTGACCACGCGGTAACCGAGGCTTTCGAAGATGCGGCGCACGATGCGGTTCTTGCCGCTGTGTATCTCGATGCCCACCTGGCTCTTGTCCGTCGGGCTGGCATACTCAATGGCGTCGGCGTGCACTTCGCCGTCGTCGAGCGTTATGCCGGTGGCTATCTGCTGCATATCGTGGGCGGTGACGTTCTTGTCAAGGAAGACGTGATATATCTTCTTCTTGAGGAACTTGGGATGAGTGAGCTTGCTGGCAAGGTCGCCGTCGTTGGTGAGCAGCAGCACTCCGGTGGTGTTGCGGTCAAGACGGCCCACGGGATAGATGCGCTCGGGGCAGGCGTTCTTAACCAAGTCCATGACGGTCTTGCGCTGTTGCGGGTCGTCGCTGGTGGTCACGGTGTCCTTAGGTTTGTTGAGAAGCACGTACACCTTCTTCTCCATCTTGACGGGCTGGTCGTGGAACTTCACCTCGTCCGTGCGCAAAACCTTAGTGCCAAGCTCGGTAACGACCTTACCGTTGACCGTGACCACGCCTGCCTGGATGAACTCGTCGGCCTCGCGGCGGCTGCAGATGCCGGCATTGGCGAGGAACTTGTTAAGGCGGACGGGCACCGTGGGGTCGATGTGCTCTTCCTTATATTCTATGCGTTTCTTAAGGCTGTACTTTGCGTTGGGATCGTAGTCGGCCGTGCGCTGGCGGTTGTAGCCGCCGCGCTGGTAGCCGCCCTGACGCTGCTGTCCATAGCCGCCACGCTGATATCCGCCGCGCTGGTAGCCGCCCTGACGGGGCTGATAGCCTCCTTCGCCCTGATTGGCGTTGTAGCGCGGACGGTAGCCGGCCGGCCGCTGCTGGCCGTACTGGCCCTGACGGGGCTGATAGCCGCCCTCGGCATCCTTGCCGTAGCGTGGGCGGTAGCCCGTCTGCTGACGCTGGCCGTACTGGCCCTGACGGGGCTGGAAGGCGTCTTCGCCATCCTTATTATAATTAGGACGATATCCCGGCTGACGCTGCTGATAGCCGTCTTGGCGGGGCTGGTAGCCGCCCTGACGGTCGGCATTGTAGCGCGGACGGTAAGGGCGCTGCGCCCCACCCTGCTGCTGCAGTCCGGCTCCGAACCCTTCGGGACGGAAGCCGCCGTCGTCCTTGTTGTAACTCCTGTTGGGCGCGTATGCGCGCTGCACCTTGATGCGCGGGCGCATGGGCTTGTTTCCACTCTGATTGTTAAAGCCTTCGGTCTGCTTGTAGGCCTCACGGCTTACGTCGTTTTGTCCGGCAGACAAACTCTCGTTCTTGTTTTCTAATTCTTCTGACATAATATAAATTGTTGATGCCTCACGGCGGTTTGTATTCTCGGTTGTACGGTTTTAGGGTTATGAGGTTATACGGTTTAGTGTTATTGGCTTTACGGTCGCGGGGCTGATGCCGTCTTGCCGGCTTATGCCTTGCCGCCGGTACCGTATTACCTTATAACCGCATAACCTTAAGACCGTATATTACATTCCGGTATAATTATGCGGAGTGATGGCCGAGAGCTCGGCCTTCACCGCGTCGCTCACGTCGAGTCCGCTGATAAATTCGCGTATTGTCTCCGCAGTCATCTTCTTGTTGGTGCGCGTAAGGGCCTTCAGAGCCTCGTAGGGATGCGGATAGGCTTCGCGGCGGAGTATGGTCTGTATGGCCTCGGCCACGACGGCCCACATGTCGTCGAGGTCGGCGTTGAGCTTCTCTTCGTTAAGGATGAGCTTGCGCAGGCCCTTCAGCGTGCTCTGCAGGGCTATCATGCCGTGGCCGAGGGGCACGCCTACGTTGCGCAGCACGGTCGAGTCGGTAAGGTCGCGCTGCAGGCGGCTTACGGGCAGTTTGGCTGCGAGGAACTGCAACACTGCGTTGGCTATGCCGAGGTTGCCCTCGCTGTTCTCGAAGTCGATGGGGTTGACCTTATGGGGCATGGCGCTCGAGCCCACCTCGCCGGCCTTGATCTTCTGCTTGAAGTATTCCATGGAGATGTACATCCAAAAGTCGCGGTCGAGGTCGATGATGATAGTGTTTATTCGGCGCAGGGCGTCAAAGAGGGCGCCGAGGTTGTCGTAGTTGCTTATCTGGGTGGTCCACTGCTCGCGCACAAGGCCGAGCTTCTCGCTGACGAACTTATTGCCGAACTCGCGCCAGTCATACTGCGGATAGGCTACGTGGTGGGCGTTGTAGTTGCCCGTGGCTCCGCCGAACTTGGCCGTAACGGGGCACGCCTTTAGTTGCTTGAGCTGCTCGGTGAGGCGGTAGACGTAGACCATCACCTCCTTGCCGAGGCGCGTGGGCGATGCCGGCTGGCCGTGGGTCTTGGCCAACATGGGCACGTCTTTCCACTCTTCGGCATAGTCGGCGAGCTGGCGGATAAGCTCTTCCACCATAGGGACGTACACCTCGGCCAGGGCCTCTTTTATCGAGAGAGGCACCGAAGTGTTGTTGATATCCTGCGACGTAAGGCCGAAGTGGACGAACTCCTTATACTTGTCGAGCCCTCCGATAAGGTCGAACTGCTCCTTAATATAATATTCCACGGCCTTCACGTCGTGGTTGGTCACTCCTTCAATCTCTTTCACACGGGCCGCCCCGGCCTCGTCGAACTTCAGGTAGATGTCGCGCAGGCGCGGGGCCAGCGACATGTCGAAATCGGCAAGCTGGGGCAACGGCAGCTCGCAAAGGGCGATGAAATATTCTATCTCAACGCGTATGCGGTAACGTATGAGAGCGTATTCTGAAAAATAGGCGGCAAGCGGCGCCGTCTTTGACCTATACCGCCCGTCAATCGGGGATATGGCCGTAAGCATGTCAAGATCCATAAATATAATACGTATTAACGGCTGCAAATTTAATAATTTAAATCCATTCGGGCGCACACTAACGTGATAAATATTTGTTACTTAAGGCTTTTTAAGCACATACGAGCAGGCGGCAAGCCCTGCCAGGGCCGCAAAACCGGGCGCAGCCTGCTGCCCGTCGGCAGCAGCTGCGCCCCTATTTTTTGATACGCACATAACGCATTGAGCCACAACGCATTACAAGCCACGGCGCAAAAGGCCGCATTTTACGTTGCAAAAAGCAACCTTTCAGGGCGCAAAAGGTAACCTTTCGCAACGTAAAAAGCGGCCTTTTACAAGACACTGAATTATGGCTTTACAAGTGTTTAACAATTACGAGCACATGTTTTTCGGGAAAAGCGCATGTTTTCACGTTGTTTTTTAGTAAGTTTGCAGAAGCGTTACACATTATATAAAATAACAAGACACAAAGAAGACACAGCCACGATGTTAGCAAAACAGTTATCAGTGTTTCTCGAAAACAAGTCAGGCCAGCTCACCGAAGTGACCGAAGTGCTGGGCAAGGCCGGCGTAAACCTGTCGGCGATGAGCATTGCCGACAATTCGGACTTCGGCATACTGCGCTGCATAGTGTCAGACCCCGACGCGGCAAGGCGCGCCCTCGAGGCGGCCAACTTCACCGTGAGGGTGAGCGACGTGATAGGACTGACCTGCCCCAACACGAGCGGCGCGCTGGCCGTGGTGCTGAAACACTTGTCTGACCGGGGCGTGTTCATCGAGTATATGTACTCGTTCGCCTGCGGCGACGTGGCCCACATCGTAATCCGTCCGACAGACCTTGACGGCTGCGAGAAGATATTGGCGGAGAAGAAGGTTGACCTTATGGCCGCCGACGAGCTGTATAAGCTCTGATGCCGGAGGTAAAAACGAGATATTTTTACAGAAAAATCAAAAAAACAGCGATAAAATTTTGCAGGAACGAAAAAATGCCGTATCTTTGCACTCGCTTAAGACAAGCAAGGGCGCTTAGCTCAGTTGGTTTAGAGCATCTGCCTTACAAGCAGAGGGTCGGGGGTTCGACTCCCTCAGCGCCCACCAAGAAATCCCGTCGCACCGAGTGCGACGGGATTTTTCATTCCGTCCCTACCCTGCCGCCGCTGCACGACGCTGACTTGACTCATGGAATGCCGTAAGAATCTGCTTTACACACGTTATTTTCATATTTTACGTAAAAAAGAGCGCAAAAAATTTGGAGGATTCACAAAAAAGCCATACCTTTGCACTCGCTTAAGACAAGCAAGGGCGCTTAGCTCAGTTGGTTTAGAGCATCTGCCTTACAAGCAGAGGGTCGGGGGTTCGACTCCCTCAGCGCCCACTAAGAAATCCCGTCGCACTCGGTGCGACGGGATTTTTCGTTACAGCCAAACGTTCACAAAATCCTCAACGGCCCCATTCCTCTTATTATAAGAGGATAAATAAAAACGCCTTTGCCCGCTCACGATACGGACAAAAGCGTTAACACTGGCGGCCGCCAGCCCCAAATGAAGGCCCCGCCGCAAATAAGTAAAGACCTGTCAGTCTTGGAAATACACCCTCTTCACACGGTTGCTGATGCTCGTGAGCACCTCGTAAGGAATGGTCTCCATCACGTCCGAGAGCACCGTTACGGGCAGGTCGTCGCCGAATATCTCCACGGTGTCGCCCTCCTTGCAGTCAATGTCGGTCACGTCGATCATCGCCACGTCCATGCAGATGTTGCCCACGTAGGGTGCCTTCTTGCCGTTTACGAGGCAGTAACACCGCCCGCAGCCGAGACGGCGGTTGAGTCCGTCGGCGTAGCCGATAGGTATCGCCCCGATAAGACTGTCGCGCGTAAGTATCCCCTTGCGGCTGTAGCCCACGGTTTCGTCTTTCGGCACGGCGTGAATCTGCAATATCGTGGTCTTCAGCGTGCACACGTTGTTTATCACGGAGTTGTCGCGGCTGTCTATGCCGTACAGCCCGAGGCCGAGGCGGCACATGTCGAGCTGACGCTCGGGAAAATGCTCTATGCCGGCAGAATTGTCCATGTGGCGGATTATCTTGTGGCTGAACGCCGCCTGAAGCCTGTCGCTGCCCTCCTTGAACAAGGCAAACTGGCGGGCCGAGAAGTTGTCGAAGTCGTCGCTGTCGGAGCCTACGAAGTGTGAGAACACCGAGCGCGGAATCACAGCATTCTGCCGTTTCAAGCGGCTTATCAGCTCATCCATGTCGGTCAAGGGATTGAAACCGAGGCGGTGCATGCCAGTATCGAGCTTGATGTGGACGGGATATCCCGTTATGCCTTCACGCCCGGCGGCCTTCACGAGAGCGTCGAGCAGGCGGAAACTGTAAACCTCAGGCTCGAGATCAAAGTCGAACATGGTCTTAAAAGCCGTCATCTCAGGGTTCATTATCATTATGTTCGACGTTATTCCGTTCTTCCTCAGCGTCACGCCTTCATCGGCTACGGCCACAGCGAGATAGTCTACGCGGTGGTCTTGCAGCGTCTTCGCCACCTCAACGGCTCCCGCCCCGTATGCGTCGGCCTTAACCATGCACACTATCTTGGTATCCGGTTTCATGTACGAACGGAAGTGGTTGAGGTTCTTCACCACTGCGCCGAGGTTCACCTCGAGTATCGTCTCGTGCACCTTTTGCTCGAGAAGCTCGGTCAGACGGTCGAAACTGAACCGCCGCGCGCCCTTCAGCAATATCACCTCGTCGTGCAATGAGGAGAACACTCGGCTGGCTATGAATGAGCCGCAGTCAGGGAAGAAATACTTCTCAGCTATGTCTATTACGCCTGAGTGGGCGCTGATTTCAGGGCCGATGCCTATGAACTTAGTCACGCCGCGCGTCTTTGCGAGGTCTGATACCTCTCCGTACAGCGTCTCTCCGTCGCGTCCGCTCTGGTAAATGTCGCTCAACACAAGCGTGCGCTTGCGCCCGGCGTGGTCGGGACGGCGGCTCATGAAGTCGAGAGCGATGTCGAGCGAGTTGACGTCCGAATTGTAAGAATCGTTTATCAGGGTGCATCCCTGCCTGCCCTGCTTTACCTCCAAACGCATGGCCACAGGCTCCAGGGTTGGCATGCGGAGGGCTAACTGCTCAGCAGTAAGCCCGAGACGGAGGGCCACGGCAGCGCATGTCACGGAGTTGGCTACGGCCGCCTCGTCTATGAAGGGCAACGTATAGCTGCCCTCAACGCCGTCATACACGTAGCCGACGGTGGTGCTAAGGTCGCTCTTTTCCACCGAAGAGACATACATACGGGCCGTCTTGTCGGTCATCGACCACGCTATACGCTCGCCCTTATAGTCAAGGTCGGCCACGCAAGTCCTTACCGTCTCGTCGTCAAACGGATATATTATGGCTTCGGTTTCGTGGAAAAGTTTCAGCTTCTCGGCGCACTTCTCCTCCATCGAGCTGAAGTTCTCCTGATGCGCCGCGCCGAGATTGGTCAAAACGCCGACCGTAGGCTGTATGATGTCGCGCAAGGCCTGCATCTCTCCCTTCTTGCTGATGCCGGCCTCAAACACGCCCACCTCGGTGCGCTCGTCGAGCAGCCAGACCGACAGCGGCACGCCTATCTGCGAGTTATAGCTGCGCGGACTGCGCGTGACGACCTTCGACGGCGAAAGCAGCTGGTAGAGCCACTCCTTCACTACGGTCTTGCCGTTGCTGCCGGTGATGCCCACCACGGGAATGTCGAACTCGTCGCGGTGACGCTCGGCGAGGCGTTGCAGGGCCTCGACGGCATGCGGAACCTTAAGGAAATTGGCGTCGGCATAGGCCGACAAGCGTTCTTCGGGCACCTGTTCGACCACGAAATTCCTGACACCCCGACGATAAAGGTCGGCTATATACCGATGTCCGTCGTTGCGTTCGGAGCGTATTGCGAAAAACAAGGTTTCTTCCGGAAAGCACACACTGCGGCTGTCGGTCAGTATCCAGCGTATGTTACCCTCGGCGTCTCCGTAGCGGCGCGCGCCTATCAGGGTGGTTACTTTTTCAATAGAATAGAGCATAAACAAAGTATTTTACCACCCCAACCTTCCCAAAGGGAGAGAGCCTGAAATGCTTTTGACATTGGGATGGGACGTATTTCCTTATATTTTATTTATTTTGACACGGTTGATTTCAACACATACCAAAGCCCCTCACGTCGGGAGGGGGTTGTGGATGGGACTCAACTAAAGCGCAAAGTTCGGATATTTTTCCGAAAGAGCCTTAACTTTTAACATTGTTTTATTCATAAACTCCTTATATTCCTCAGACTCCGGACGGAAAGGCTTATGCCCCAAAGCCTCTTTCAGTGGGCGCCACTCCTCGATGAACCGCTTGGCCGCAGGCGAGAAGTATGCCTCTGAGAACACCTCCCATATATACTCTACGGCCTGCGCCGAGGGGTGAAGCATGTCGGGAGCGTAGAAGCGGTAGTCGCGAAGCTCGTCGTTGACTATCTCGTATGCGGGGAAATAGCTTACCCTGCCAGGGCGCTCCCTGACCAATTTGTCGGCGGCCAAGAGCAGCACAGCCTTCGACAGCGCGCTGCCGTGAAAGCCGTATTTGGCGTAGCGTATCGGGCTGACGGTGACCACCACCTTAACGTCTGCACGCCTGCCGGCAAGCACGTCGACGGCCTCGCCCAGATAGCCGGCGCACTCGTCCACGGTAAGCTCGCGCTCGGTGAACAGCCGCTGCGGCCGCTTGGCGCAGTTGTCCACTATCTCGCCCGTCTCGTTAAGAATGTAAACATGGTTTGTGCCGAGCGTAAACAGGGCCACGCGCGGAGCCTCTGCACACCGCCTTACGGTGTGGAGTATGCTCGCAGGATTATACATCACACCGTAGGGATTTACCGTAGCACGGAACTTCTCTTCCCTGAACCTGCGTCCGATGTTGTCGGCGAAGCACGAACCCACGAACAGCATCTCCTCGCACGGCCCAATCTCAAAGTCGGGCTTTGGTATGGCCACCTTTGTCCTGAATTGCATTTTCATATCATATTTACACGAAACATCCTACATCCTAATGCTTAAGGATTATCCGAATTACATTATTCTCCGCAAATGTAATTATAAATCAATTACCAGCCAAAAGTTTCATAGACTTTAATTCTTACGTAAGTTCAGCAGAAGTTGCTTGTAATGATGTTCCAATAGGTAACCTTTCACGTCGCAAAAGGTTACCTATTGCACGATAAAAGGTTACCTTTCGCATAGCAAAAGGTAACCTTTTAGAACAAGAAGGCTATATTTTTTGTAAACAGCTGAATATCAAAATATTAGAAATACGTTTACTAACATGATTAAAGAACCGATAAATTCAAATAAGGAACACGGTTTTCAATTTCTTATATTCAAATGCGATAGGTCTATATTTCCAAAATATGAATCATACAGATGTCCATATTCTTCCCTTATATCGCTTTGTATGAAATAATCATCGATACCTTCTATCCCGTTTAGAATCGTATCGTCAGCCACACGTTTCATATTTGAGCGTATCACTTTAAAGAATTTCACTTCACTGTATTCAACCTTATCGTCAGCAAGAATTATACGATATGCAACTTTTAATACTGTCAGTTCCTCCTGTTCCGTAAGTTCAACCTCTGCCAACTCATCAACATAATGTTTCAAGAACAGATTTCCTTCTTTATCGATCTGCTCTTTCAACTTCTTTAGTTCCACACCAACTTCAATATCACCAAACAGTTTCTCTTTGGCATCAAGCTCTTTAATCAACGACAATTCCTCGCCTGCAATTTCACCGTCGCAAGCCATGCATGAGAACGCCGTCAACAAAAGCAACTTGTTAAAATCTTTGTTTTCCATATCGTTTCATTTTTACGTAAAACCTATGCGCGTCTTTTTCCGCTCTTTCCACTGGTATTTGCACTGTCAAAATCAGCCCTTATCGCATCAAATTTTTCGAGCTGAGCTTTTGTTAGCGAAGGTTCTGTCATGCTTATCACGCTTTCCAATATCTGCATTGTTATTTTTGACTTACTTATTAAAGCCTCCCTCGAAGCGTCGTCAACAATGAGTTTGATATCGGCCGATACGTAATTTTCCGTCAAGTCGGCCAAATGCCCGTAATCAAGACCGAAGTCGTATGGTCGTTTCTCAAGGTAAAGCATGAACATCTTTTCCCTCGCCGCCTTGTCTGGCGGACCTACATAATATTTCTTATCAAGCCTTCCTGCACGCAGCATCGCGGGGTCTATCATATTAGGGTAGTTTGTCGCACCTATGACAAACACGCCTTTCTCACCCGTCCTGTCCATTTGCGCAAGCATTTCATTCACTGCGCTGCGATACATTTCATGTACATTGCTGTCCCGATTTGGTAAAAGTTCGTTAATTTCATCCATGAAAATTATTGTCGGAGCTTTCTCTTCAGCCTCCTTAAACATCTTGGCAATGTTTTCTTGCGTGGCGTTTACATACCTGCTTTGCAACGTACTTGGCTTTACATCCATAAAGTTGAAACCAACCTCCTCGGCAAAATGCTTAGCAAAGAATGTCTTTCCACAACCGGGCGGCCCATACAACAACATTCCGTTCGGTATCGTTAGCCCGTAACGGGCGTACTCTTCTGAATTATGCAAAGCATCAATCACTTCCTTCTGTAAGATGTCTTTCAGCTCTTGCATTCCCGCTATGGCGGCAAAACCCTCACCTTCTACCTTACGACTTTTCAAATCCATGGTCTTGCCTTCACCTGACTTAATCTTACGAACCACGTCAGGGTCTTCAACTTTGATGTCACCATCAATAGCCTTTATAAAGTCGCTTGCCGACTGGAAGCGGTCTTCCGGGTCTTGTTGCATTGCCTTTTTCATCGTGTTCAATAGTTGGCCGTCAAGCTCGAAGATATCCATATCGGGTATTTCAAGCGGCTTATTACGTTCACTAAGTAAATAATCAACCCTTTCTTTTTCATTAACACGTGACAAATCAACAAACCACGGCAGACAGCCGAAGAGCAAATGATACATCAACACACCAACCGAATACAAGTCACTTTGCACGCTATAATCACCCGTAAAACGTTCAGGCGCAAGATAAAACACATTCAAGTCGTCAAAGTCTTGCTTGCAAACTGGCGCATCAAGACGGCAAACATGACTGAAGCCAATCAGTTTAAGGTCTGAAAGTTCATCCGTTCCGTAGTTCAACATAACGTTTTGCGCTTCCACAGCATTGTGTATCACTGGATGCGAAAGCTCATGCAGATACCCCAATGCGGAAAGTACAGCCTTGGCAATCTTCTTTACTTTATAGACGGTAAAGTCCACACCTTCCGCCATACTCTGCACAAGAGTCGCGCCGCTCACATATTCCTGCACGATGTAGGCATATTTCCGGCCGTTCCGTATTATTTCTCCGTCGTCAACATATGCGCAAATATTATTGTGTGAAAGCCGCCGGAAGATTGACGTTTCTATGATTTGGCCGTTCCTGTCTGTCTGCCATGACTTTAATCTTGCCCTGTTAACAAGTTTCAAGAAACGTTTTACCCCGTCGGCGTCAACCACACGGTATGTTTCCGTACACGCCCCTTGCGTGTGCGGAAACATAACTGTGTAAGTTCCAATATTATCTTGCCTTTTGAACAACATAGGCCACAAACATTAAAAAATCATATCTTACCTATCCGTTCTTTATGCCGCTGCCCATGCGTCTTGCTTCATTGTCAGGCATCAAATCCAACAGCCCTACGGCAATAGGCTGCAACTTCTCAACAGCAGGCTGGTTGCTGATTTCAGACATACCCATGTTTACAAGTTGCCTTGCACGTGCAGCGTCTTTCCATCTGATTTGTCCGAACTGACGACTACAACTTTCAATAAGTCCGATAAGTTGGTAAATCATTGTCAGTTGGAAGAATAACGACTTGATGTTTTCCAAAACCTCGCGGCCTATCTTAACATCCTTTGCACGTATTGCATTGTCTGTTTCCGTGCGAAGTTGGTTGACAAGCTGTGTTGTTTTCTCGTTTCCAAGGTCATTGTTGGCTTTTTCGAGCCTGTCAAATTCCTCCCTTAACTGCCTTTCGAGCCTGTTCCATTCTGTTTGTCCGTCAAGGTCTTCTATTTTGCGCAACACTTCTTTCAGGTGTTGAAGTACGGCTTTTTTCTCTGAACTATTATCGGCTTCTTCCTTAACCCTGTCTAACGCATCCTGCAAAGCCGATGTGTCACAACCTTCATCTTTAAGTCTGTCAATACGGTTCTGCGCCATTGCCAAATCCCTTGGTATGCGTTTTTCCGCTTCTTCCACTGATTGCAGCTTCGATGTGTCGAGCTTTTTCTCAACCGTAGTATCCGTTTCAGGGAAATAAGCCTCAATAGTCATTTGCTCTGATGCATCAACCTTTACGGTAATGTCTATCACCGCATTTTCTTTTATCTGTTGGTCTACATCGTCACCTGTAATGACAACATCTGCCACATATTCATAACAAGAGGTTGACTTCAGATTGTTTTCATCAAATTCGTCTGCTTGATAAATTGGAATACGCAAAATATCAGTATCTACCCCCGGCCTTAATTTATTACCAGTTCGTTTGTCATTAACTACTCCTGTGGCTGGTAACGGACGGTTCTTCTCCAAGCCTTTTGCAGGAATAAAAACCTCTTTATTCTTTTGAACATCCCAAACACCAACACCAATGTTATACGGCAATGGTGCCGCTCCGACCTTAGAGCCTTGTATTATGGTTATTTCGTCAGGGAAACAAGGAATTGAATTACCTCTTTCATCATAGCATACGACATTGAAAGAGTTTGCCTTGCCCTCTATAAGATTGGCTTCAAGTACTGTACCTTGTTCTCCAACTTCCGACTTTCCGCTTGCCCAGCTCTTGTCACTCCTTACCAATTCGACAAAAACCTTACTACTATTACCGGCGGACTTATCAAGTTCTATCGTCACCCACTCGCTTGTTTCAACGGTTGTTGACTCATATCCAACTTTTAGTTTAACAGTATCTGTCTGTAAGTCGCTGTCGTCTATATCCTTGACATCTATTGTCGAAGCATACAAGGCCGCACCGACAGCCACAGCAGTCATCGGGTCGATGCTTGTATCAACGTTCTCCGTAATTTGCTCTTTCAGCATTTGGCGTATCAAAGGGCAATGGGTCGGTCCGCCCACAAGTATCACTTTGCTCAACTTCCCACCGTCCATGTTGTTACGTTTCAGCAGCTCCTTACAAATGTCAACTGCCTTTTGAAAATATGGACGCATGACATCAAACGCCTGTTTTTGTGTAACAGTCAAGTCAAGTTCTATTTCTTCTCCGTCTTCATCCTCGCCCAAGTCGCCCAAATTTGAGATTATATCTTCGCTGTCTTTGAATGAAAGCTGGTTTTTCACGTCTTCTGCGTATGTCTTCATGGCATCACGCAACACCTCTTTTTTATCCTTGTCTGCCAATATTCCCTCAATAGAGAAGTTTTCTTTCAGGTAGGGAATGATAATGTTATCGACTATTGCATAATCCAAGTTTTTACCTCCGAGGTAATTATCGCCTTCTGTGTCAAACACTTGCATTATTCCGTCTTCAACCCGAAGCAAAGCGGCATCGAACGTTCCGCCGCCAAAGTCAAAGACAAGCCAATATCCGTTCTTCTCGTCCGCCTTAAGTCCGTAAGCCATAGAGGCGGCTATCGGCTCTTGCAAAAGCTCGCAATGCTTGAACCCTGCGAATTCCGCAGCCTTCAATGTCGCCGTTTTTTGCGTAACCGTAAACTTTGCAGGAACTGTTATCACGACCGAACTAAGGTTTTCATCTGTGACAAATGATTTCAATGTCTTCAACACTTCAGCCGAAAGTTCTTCTGAACTGTAATCCCTATCCATAAAAGAACTATGGTAAAGCGTATCTGTTCCCATTGTTCTTTTAAACTCAACGTAAGCATTTGAAACTGTTTTAGTTCCTGATTTAGATGCCCTCCGTTTATCACTTTTCATATCATTAAAAGCCGCATCACCAGCTTTCACGCTCTTTCTCTTTGTGAAAGAAACACACGAAGGCATCGTGTCTTTCAACACATCAGTCTTTATTATTACAGGTTCTCCTTTCTCCATCCTGCAAATTGCGGAATTGGTAGTACCCAAATCAATTCCGTAATCAATCTTAATTCGTGCCATATAGTTGGTTTTAAATGTTTTGACTTACTTCAATTTGCGCCGCTTGTATCATTATATTGTTATAATTTATCTGCGGCTTTATTACTTTTGTTATTACTTTATCGCCTGGTTTTAGCGTATCGTCATCGATAAATGTGACAGCAGCTTTCACCCCTTCAACATATGGTTTACCGAGCATATCCACTATTTCGTAACCGTTTGCAAGGAAATTAGCCTCTATCCTCTCAACGGCTTTTGACAGTTGCTTGTGTCCCTTGACGCTTGCGTCCATGCGCATTAGGTTTGTCTTTATTCTGACAATCTCGTCTGCGACTTTCAAGGCAAGCGAATGATCGGGCTTTTGATTTGACGATGCAGGCTGGGATGTCTGCTGTTTGCTAACGTCAAGCTGTTTGTCAAGCAGCTCAATCATCTTGTTGTCAAGTTTCAAAGACTCCTCCTGCAATGCGGCTTGCGCCTTTTGCAATTCGCCTTGCACTTTCTTCATACCGTTAATCGAGGATGTCTTGCTGTTGATGCGCCTATATAAAATAAGGTAAACCAACAAAGCCACGACCAAAAGTACGATACCTGCGCCAATACCCCACGTCGTCCTGCTGCTGATTTTGTCGTCAGACGCCTTGGCGTTGTCGTCAATTTTCTTATTTGCATCAGTCAAACCACCCTCGATAGAGTTGTCTTTTTCAGCCAACTTGTTGATTTCAGACTTCAATGAGTCAATCTTCTTTGCATCATCTTTCTGTTTGATGGAAAGATAATCAACGCTTTTCTTCAACTCATCATTTACTTTTTCCAAAGACGAGATATGCCTGTTTTGTTCAGTAACAGATTGCTTAATCTCCTTCAACTCATCCGTTTTATTATTTAATGCGAATGAATTTGAGCTTAAAACTGACGCAAGAATTAGGAATAATAATGTTTTCATTATTTTCATTAAAATTAATTACATACTAATTATAAAAAGAAACATCAAAAGAATAAAACATATTACCAACAGCCTAATGCATCCCCAAGGAATATCACCATCGCCATATGACGAAGTTGATTTATGTTCAGATTGATGAGGTGACTGTGCGTTTGGTGAAGACACAGGTCGTGATTGAAGACTCTGCGATGGACGCGGTGAAGATACAGGTCGAGGTTGTGACTGTCTTACTGTCGTTGAAGTTGACACGTTGAACTGATTACATAATCCTCTTAAAGCACGTTTTTGGCCGTCATACCTATTTATCTTAAATTGTGCTTCCACATCAAATGTATCCATCAATAATGTAACACGCCAAGCGTCTGACAATACATTCATCAAATCACTTATCGACAATAATTGCATAACTGCATCATAGTTGTCTCTGCATTCTTCCTGCGCAGCGTTCACTTCATCTATAAGTTCACCTAACGCAGCGGCCACAACAAGAGTTGACAACTTCAAATATTCAGAATTGGTAGAACCTAAAACACCTTTTATTTCCAACAAATGCGGTTTGCTGTTATTCAAAAGCGTATTGATGTTTGATATGGATGAAGACCGTGTTTTAAAGTTTTTCAATTCGCTTATTATCGCATTTACATACGGCCTTACTGCCTTTGGTGGTAAGCTGTCAATGTTTTTCTGCAATATATCAACATTCTCTTGACACCTGCTTTTTGCCATCGGGCCGACGGCTATCTGCAAAGCATACCGCTGCAAGGGCATTGCCTTCTCGCCTTTGTCGTCATCATCTGACTTATTGTAATAGTCAATGCCGCATTGCAGGATCTCGTTTGCGAGCTTGTCCATTACGTTTTGGTAACGCATGTCAGACGAAGCGCACACCTTCTTGAGCTTTGCAATCAACGGTTTTGTGTCGTTCATCAATGTGACACCTGCATCGTAACGCGCGGAAGGTGAATTGCGCTGCACACTTTTAGCCTTGTTTATGCACGCCTCTATTTGCGAAATTACGGGCGAGACAAGCCTTCCGTTAAGCGTGTCTTTCCATAATTGGCTGCACCGTTCCCATGAGAAAGAGCTTAAATCAACGTTCGTTTCACCCTCCAATATATCAAAAAACTTGTTTACAAAATCTTCATGGCTAAGCGTTAACGTCGGAGAGATAAGATTACAAAAGTCTGAGCCGTATTTCAAATACAACCTGTCGGCCATTCCCGCGGCGTAAACATATTTTCCATTGATAAGATAGCACATCATCCTGTTTTGCAAAGACGACAAACATTCTTTCTTTTTCCACAGCTCTACGGCATCGTCCATATTACCAGCAAAAAGATGATTGAATGCAATTTTGTCAATAGGCGTAATGTTTAGGAACCAGAACATGGCGTATTTCAGTTGCTCCTGTGGCAGGCTCAAATCTGATTTTGCCTGAACGACGGACGCTTCCGTGCGGTTTACATTTGGCAGCAACCCGTTCAAATCCAAAGGAAAAGACACGGCCCTACCCACTTTCAGAAAAGCCTTAACCTTTCCTTCATTAGCCAATACATCCCTTTTAGGAGAATTGGCATATACCCCTAAAATCCTATATGGATTATTTTCTACTACGTTTATCATGGCGATACTCTTTCACGACATGGCAAAAAGAAGGTGTAGGCTCTATTTCCTGCTGCCTTCTGTGGTATCGCCAAACACCAAACCTATACAACAAGGAAGCCTACACCACACGGTGCAAGCATCCACTTGCTTACTTGTATAGGTTCCCTTCAAAATAATTTGGCGATTTTCAGAAGGCATAAAAGTAAGAAGCAAACACTTCTTTAGGATATGTCAATATGTTATTTTCTCTTACATATATTCAAGTTTTGGTTTGTGGGCAAAGTTAATAAAAATACGGCAAACTGAGAAATAAAACCTCATGAATATTTATTTGTTTTCGTATATGCCAACTGAACTTGAGCCATATTGTACGGTCTGCTTTCCAATAGGTAACCTTTCACGTCGCAAAAGGTTACCTATTGCACGATAAAAGGTTACCTTTCGCAGGGCAAAAGGTAACCTTTTAGAACGGTGTTGATATTCAGCGAGTTGCAAACGCGCCGTCAGCTCCGGCTCACTTGCAGGCCTTTTGTGCTCAGGTTCATGTCTACGAAGCGGGCGTTAGCGTTGGGACGGGCGGCGTTGAGCGTCTGCTTTATGCGCGCGGCGGCATCTTGGTCTTTGGCCACTATGTAGAGATAGCCGCCTCCGCCGGCGCCGGCCAGCTTGTAGCCGAGGGCGTAGTCGTCTATCAGCTCGGTCATGCGGCGCACGTCGGCGGGGTTGGTGCCGCTGTCTATGGCCTGGTTTTGCGCCCACGTCTTGCGCACGAGGCGGCCCATCTTGCCGAAGTCGGCGCGCTGTATGGCCTCGTACATCTCGAGCGAATGCTGCTTCATCTCGCGCAAGCGGCGCAGCTCGTCGCTCTGGTTGAGGAACATGCGGCGCACTATCTCGGCCAATATGCTCTTAGCCGTGCGCGTTATGCCGGTATAATATAACAGGTGGCAGGGTCTGTATTCGGGCTGGGTGAACATGTCTGACGGCAACCAGCGCACCGTGGGGCTTTGGTCGAAGCCGCGCTGGGTCTCGAGCAGCTTCACGCCTTGCAGTATTCCGCCGAACTGGTCCTGCCAGCCGCCGCCCGTGGTGAGCAGCTGTTCGAGCACGAGCGTGCGCCGGCCTATCTCGTTCTTGTCCCACGCCAGGCCGCAGAAGTCGTTGAGCGCGCCCAGCACCGTTGACGCGAGCATGCTGCTCGTGCCAAGTCCGCTGCCTGCCGGGATGGCCGACAGCAACGTAAGCTCGAGCCCGCAGCCGAAGGCGCGCAACTGGCTCTCGAGCGTGGGGAACGTCTCCGAGCAATATCCTGGCTGGAATCCGGCCAGCACTAAGGCCGCCTTCGGTATCGAGAAGGGGCTGCCTACGTGGCGCATGTCTGCCAGCTGCTCGTATGTGCGCACCTCTTCCATTGCGCCGAGGTCGATGCTGCGCAGCACGATGTGCGGCTCGCGGCACGGGCGCACGTATGCCTGCAGCGGCGGTTGGCCGTTAAGCTCGATGGCGAGGTTAACCACGCTGCCGCCTTCCATGAGGCAGTAGGGCGGCGTGTCGGTCCATCCGCCGGCTATGTCGATGCGCACGGGGCTGCGCGCCCACACTATCTGGTCGCCGTAGACCGACATCCTCGGGCTTTGCTTCTCGGCCAGGGCCTGCACGGTAAGCCCGTCGCGCAGCAGCGCAAAGGCCTTGTCTTCTGCCCGACGGTACTCACCGCCCCTGATGCGGGCCAGCTCAGAGCGGAACATGGAGTCGTGTATGCGCGTCAGCAGCGGCGCAGAGTCGCTTATCTGCGGCGGTTCGGGTATGCCGAATGCGGCAAACTCGCGTGCCGCGTCGTCCAAGTCGGTCTGGTAAAACACGCTATGCTCGTGGTTCTTGGCCAGCGCGCTCCAGTTCATCGCCCTGAAGCTGGCGCGCTGACGGGTGAGACGCTTAAGGTTGGCGCAGGCCGACAGGTCGTCGGCGCTCATCTTCCGTGCCTCAGTCCATATCCGCCTGCCTTCATGTAAGCCGGGTTCGGCGAGCATCCAGCGCAGCGCAAGACCTGCGTCGGCAACGCTCCGGCACACGGGGAAGATGCGTGCCGACTGCAGGTCGGCGTTGCCGTCTATCGCGTTTACGTCTATTCCGCGCTCTGCCGCCCAGTCTCTGAAGGGGCGCGACATGAACTCCGTAGCTCCGTCTAATAAACTACCACGGAACTTGTCGCCGTATCCGTAAGGCCTTACGGCATATTCAGCCTCGCCCACGGGCACGATGTCGACGCACTGCCCGGGGCTTAAGGCCACCGTCCAGTCGTTCTCGGGCACGCCCGTTATAATATTCTCATGCGCCAACGTCCACGACTCGCCCACCCAGCTGTTCTCTATCCATAGGTTTTGGTTGGCCTCGGTGATGGGCGTTTGAGTCACGGCGTTCTGCACGAACATGGCCGGATGCGGCTTCAGCGAGTGGTGCATTATTTCGCGCTGGTCGTTCACGAGGTTTTGTATGGCCAGCGTCGACGATATTATCTCATGGCTCGTGCCGTAGTGGTAAAACTCTCCGCCGGGCAGCGGGAGCACCGCCACGCTCAGCGAGTTAAGCTCCGGGTCGGCAATTGACGGGTCGGTGCCCAATGCGCAGCCGAACTCTGAGTAGAGATCATAGTTCTTCAGCTCGCCGCCGTGCCCCGAGCGGTCCATGAGCAGCTTGACGGCGCGGTCGCTAAGCAGCCACACGCCTATGTCGGTAAGGTAGAAGTGGTCCTTCAGCAGCCGTCCGAGCGTCTGCACGGAGGGCTTCTGCATCATGCGCTCGAGCACCGTGGGCGTGTCGCTCTTCGATACGAACACGCCGTGATCCTTAGCTATCTCGGGGCCGAGCCACAACCCGTAGCACACCACGTCGGCATCGGGCACGGGCTGCAGGGGCTGAGTGGCGCGTATGTAGACGTCGCCGCTCACTATCATCGTGTGCAGGCCTTCGGGCGCAATATCCATGATGCGCTCGTAAAGGGGCACCTGCAGCGAGAGCAGGTCTTGCGAGAGGCGTTGCCCACGCTTCCATCTGAACACAGGAACGGGCGTAAGCACCTTGCCCGAAGGCGCATAGGCTGGCAGCCGCCGGCTCTGTCCGCCGGCGTGGAGCAGCAACCGTCGGTCGACGGCGAGCCACTCGCCGAACGGCCGTCCGCCGCCGTGCTCCTTGTAGCAGGCGTCCAACAGCCACGCCGAACCGCCGCCCGAACCGAGCTTGCGGCCTGCGGGATCACTCGTGCAGAACCACTCTTGACGGTCGCACCCCGTTATTTCGTGAAAACAATTAACAAGATTGGGAGGTAAAGACAGTAGTTTTTTCATAAGTTGCAACGTTGTTTTGGAAATCAAGTATTAAGAGTTAAGAATTAAGAAAAACGCCTTCGTTGCAACAAAACATATTTTCTTAATTCTTAACTCTTAATTCTTAACTTAATGGTCTTTGTTCTTCTTGTATTCCATATACACCACAAAGGCTATCAAAAGGAGCAGCACGGCATAGGCAACGTAGGCTATGGTCTCGGTCGTAGCCACCGACTTCGGGTGGAAAGTAAGCTCAATCTTGTGCTTGCCTGGGGCTACGTTGAGGGCGCGCAGCAGGTAATTGACGCGGCCCAGCTCGGCCGGCTGACCATCGACGGTGGCCGTCCATCCGGGATAATACACCTCGGAGAAGACTATCACGCCGCCTTTGGCCGAGCTTACCTCGTAAGCCAGCTGGTCAGACATGTATGAAGTGAGCCTTACCACCGACTCTCCCGTCTGCTTGGCGGCCGCCTTGAGCTGCTCCTTGAAGCGCTTGTCGGCCACGGCCTCGTGGCGAAGGTCAATCTTGCCCACGGCCTCTATCTCCTGATTGGCGTTGTCTACATAAGTCAGCTTGTCGACAAACCAAGCCGGACCGTGCACGTAAGGATTCTGCACGGGCACGGTCTGGCCGTCTTGCAGTGGCAGGATGAAGTAACGGGCGTTGAGCATGTTGAGCACGGGGAATATGCTGTCGCCGTTCACTTTAGCCATGTCGCCGCCTGCCTGGGCCACGGCGGGCACGAGCTTCTGCATCTCCGGCATGATGTAAGCGTCTATCATGTCTTGGTAGCGGCGCAGCTTGGCTGCGTGGTATCCGCCTATGCTGTTGTGGAAATACGACGTCTCGTTCTCGTTGAACGTGTTGGAGGCGAGGTTGAGCACGCGGAAGTCGCCCAGGTCGGTCTTGTCCTCGAGTATCAGTTTGTCTGTATTGGTCATGGGCATGGGGGCCTCGCGCTCGCTGCGGTTTACGAACATGTCGTTGTTCAGGTAGCGCTTGTTCACCTGCCACATGTCTATCAGGCAGAGCGCAATTATCGCCCCAACCATGTAGCCGGCCTTAAGTCGCCCGGCCTTGTAGAGCAGCAGGCAGAGCGTGCCTATCACTATGACGAGCAGCGAACGCCAGCAGTCGGCCGTGAACACGGCCTGGCGCATCTCGCGAAGGTTGGCAACAACGGGCGCGACGTATTCCTGCGGCAGCGACGAGAGGGCGTTCATCTCGGCCGACGATATGAAGTCGGAGAAGAACAGCGTGGGGAACAGGGCGAAGAGCAGGGCTATGCCGCCCGTGAGGCCGAAGCTGAGGTAGACCAGTTTGATCTTGCGCGTGAGCAGCGAGGGGTCGTCTACTATCTTCTTCAGCGCGAGCATGGCCAGCAGCGGTATGGTAAACTCGGCAATGACGAGTATCGACGCTACCGTGCGGAACTTGGAGTACATCGGCACGTAGTCGATGAAGAAGTCGGTAAGCGGCATGAAATTCTTGCCCCACGACAACAACACGGATAGCACCGTGGCCGCAAGCAAGGCCCACTTCATAGGCCCTTTCACGATGAAGAGGCCGAGCACGAAAAGCATCAGCACGAAAGCGCCCACGTAGACGGGACCTTGCGTGCCGGGCTGCTCGCCCCAATACTGCCCCATCTGCTGGTAAATGGGCAGGAAACGGTTGTCTGCTTTCGACATGGCCGTCTCGCTTTCAACGAGCGGCACCGAGGCTCCGCCCTTCGCGTTGGGCACGAGCAGGGTCCACGTCTCGTCGATGCCGTAGCTCCACTGGGTGATATAGTCGCGGTCGAGTCCGCTCGACGTCTGGTTGGCGGTGTGCTTCTTCACCAGCTCGCTCTTGCCGCGCATCGACTCCTTGCTGTATTCCCACGTGTGGTAGAGGTTGCTCAGGTTGAGGCAGATGCCTATCAGCGCGCCGGCGGCACACACGGCCGTGGCCTTGCCGAACTCGGCGAGACGCTTCCGTCTCACTGCCTCTACGAGGAAGGCTATCACCATGAAGAGTATGACGAAGAGGAAGTAATACGTCATCTGCACGTGGTTGGCGTTCACCTCGAAGGCCGTAAACACGGCCGTCACTATGAGTCCCCACAGGTATTTGCCCCTGTATGCCAGCACCACGCCGCCTATCATGGGCGGCAGATAGGCCAAGGCCATGACCTTCCAGATGTGTCCGGCGGCGATGATGATGAAGAAATAGCTTGAGAACGCCCATATTATGGAGCCGAGCACGGCCAAATGCTGCCTGAAGTCGAAGGCGCGCAGCAGGATGTAGAAGCCCAAAAGATAGGCGAAGACGAACCAAACGTTCTCGGGTAAGAACAGGTGGTAGGCGTTGACGGCCCCGCCGAGAGCCTTAGCGCTGCCGTATTCGGGAGCGGTCTGATAGGTGGGCATGCCGCTGAACACAGAGTTCATCCAGCGTGTCACCTCGCCCGTCTTCTCCTTATGCTCGCCTATCTCGCGGCCGAGCCCCTTGCTCGCCGCGGCGTCGTGGCGGTAAAGAATCTTGCCCTCGATGTCGGCCGGGAAGAAGTATGCGAACGAGATGAGCGCAAACAGCACCACGGCAAGCACGTCGGGCAGGAATTTTTTCCAAGTTTCCATTATTTTCCGTATTTTTAAGTAATTATTTTTTCGTGATGCAAAGATATGAATTTAAATGAAGAATGAAAAATGAATAATGAAAAATCATGGGATGTTTGAATGAAGAATGAAAAATGAATAATGAAAAATATTGAGATGTTCGGAGTAAAATGCGATGGATTACGAGCATTAAGACGTGTGTCGTTTTGACTGCGTTTGCGGATGGAGACGTTACAAAACGATATCGGCCGAAGTAAGGAACTTTGACAATTAAAAATCATGAAACAGATGAAAAGAGACGGAATGCAGGCCACTTAAATAATACGAACAGACATCAAGGCCATAATCCGATTAGCATTCGCAGTAAAAAGAGATGCTTTTTCGGCTGCCGTTTACGGCTTTTTGCAGCACAAAAGGCCGTAAACGGCAATATCAAAGGTATCCTTTGGCATCATTAAAGGCCGACTCAGGCACAGCCGAAGATGTCTAAAAGCGGGCAAGAAGAGCATAGACTGTTGACAATCAACATATTACATAAAATATCAATAAAAGCAAGAAAAACAGCATCCGGGCCGCAAAACACACCATGATAAAGCCCCACGCCGGCTCTGAAGCGCTAAAGCGACAAATTACGGAAATCAAAATGTCACTTCACGACGGTAAAACCTACATTCAGATACGTTCAAGCCCTTCACCGACCAATGTTGATTTTTAGGCTTAAACCGCTCCAAATTTTTCATTATTCATTTTTCGTTGTTCATTCAAACATCCCATGATTTTTCATTATTCATTTTTCATTCTTCATTTAAATTCATATCTTTGCAGCCCGAAACCAACATTAGGCAAATGAAAATAGGAATAATAGTAGCGATGGACAAGGAGCTGGTGCAGCTCCGTTCGCTGCTCGACGACTCCACGGTGGAGCGGCGCAACAACAAGGATTTCATTCTCGGCAGCATCAACGGCAAGGACATCATACTGCAGAAATGCGGCATCGGCAAGGTGAACTCGGCCATTGGGGCTGTTGAGATGATAGACAACTACTCGCCCGACGTTATCATCTCGTCGGGCGTGGCAGGCGGAGCCGACGACAGGATGAGCGTATGCGACATAGTTGTGGGCACCGAATACTGCTACCACGACGCCTATTGCGGCGACGACTGCCGGTTCGGGCAGATCATGGGGATGCCCCCCACGTTCACGGCTCCCAAAGACCTGGTGAGCAAGGCCGTGGCCGCCTGCGAGGGAATGGCCGTGCACACAGGCCTGATAGCCAGCGGCGAGTGGTTCGTCAACACGCCTAACAAGATGCGCTCCATCATCGCCCGCTTCCCCAAGACCGTGGCCGTAGACATGGAGAGCTGCTCGATAGCCCAGACATGCCACATCTACGGCGTGCCCTTCATCAGCTTCCGAGTAATCAGCGACCTGCCGCTGAAGGACAACAAGGCCTCGCAATACTTCGACTTCTGGGCCCGACTGGCCGAAGGGTCGTTCACTGTCACCAAGCGGTTCGTCACGGCCTTGTAGCCGTGAAATTAATTCTTAACTTATATGAAGACAATTCCCAGTTTTACGATCAACCACGAACGTCTGCTGCGCGGGATATACGTGTCGCGCAAAGACGAGGTAGGCGGCGAGGTGGTAACCACCTTCGACATCCGCATGAAAGCACCTAACCGCGAACCGGCACTCCACCCCGGCGCCCTCCACACTATCGAACATCTCGCAGCCACGTACCTGCGCAACGACCCTGAGTGGGCCGGCCGCATAGTGTATTGGGGCCCCATGGGATGTCTTACGGGCAATTACCTGCTCGTAAAGGGCGACCTTGAGCCGAAAGACATCATCGAACTGATGCGCCGCACGTTCGCATTCATAGCCGACTTCGACGGCGACGTGCCCGGCGCCGCTCCCCGCGACTGCGGCAACTACCTGCTGCACGACCTGCCGATGGCACGCTTCGAGGCGCGCAAATACCTCGACGAGGTACTCGACCGCATAACGGAAGAAAACCAGAATTACCCCGAATAAGTTTTTTAAGAAAGCAGACCAATCTACAGCAGACAAGCAGACAAGGAGATTTGCATTGTTGTTTTCAATATAAAAAGAAAGCAGACAAGCAAATCTCCTTGTCTGCTTGTCTGCCGTGAATTTGTCTGCTGAAGACTAATTGCCTCCTTGTCCGCCTCCGCCTTTCACGTCGTCGTTGCTTATCGAGCGTTCGGCCTTCTTCACCGAAGCCTTCAGCTCGCCCATGCGGAAGCTGACGCTGACGCCGAAACTCTGCTGATTATACTTATAGAAAGACTCCTGGGCGAAGCCGGCCGTCTCCATAGTAGTCTCGTTGACTTTGTATTTCTTAAACGGATTGGAGGCGTATGCCGATATCGTAAGCCGCTTCTTTAGGAACGACTTGCTCACGTTGAACGAATATTGTAAGTAACTGCCGCCCCTGCTTTGCAACGACACCCACGGCGTTTGGCCGAACACGTTGACGCTGATGCGCCAGTCTTTGGGCAGCGTCTGCTGCACTCCGCCGTAAGCGAACATGTTCCATCCGCGGTTGGAAAGCTCCGCCCCGTCGGTGATATACTGCCACGTGCCGAAGATGTTGGCGTAGATGCGCGTCGTGGTGAACGGGTTATAGTTGACGTATCCGCTCAGGTTGACCCTGCGGCTCTTGCCGATGTTGCGGTAAGTGGTGTAGAGCACGCTCTTGCCCGTGGGGTATTGCGCGCCCTCTATCTCAGTGTCGTTGACGAAGGTGGACACGCTCTCGATGCTGTTGTTGGTGAAACTGTAGTTAGCCGTGAGGCTCGTTGACAGCTTCGGGGAGAAGTAATTGTAGCTGAGCGACACCGAATGGCTCTTCTCACTGACAAGATCGGGGTTACCCTGGCTGTACGACGTAGGGTTGGAGTCGTCCAAGTAAGGGTTCAGATACCATATTCCCGGGCGGTAGATGCGCATGTTGTAACCCAAGCGGAAGTTCTGCGTGTCGGTCAGTCGGTAGCCTATCGAGGCGGAAGGCACCAGGTCGTTGAAGTGCGTGGTGAAGTCGTCGCCGCGCCCCAGGAGGTATTTCACTTCCTGAATGGTGTGCTCATAGCGCAGGCCGAGGCGTCCGGAGATGTTCTTCCACTTAAGTCCGTAACCGAGATATGCCGCTATTATGTCGTTCTCGTGACGGTAGTGGGAGCTGTAGTCCTCGTCGAACTCATAGTCGCCCGAGCCCGCAGCGGCCATGATGTAGCGGTCGTTTTCCGAGCGGTTGTCGCGCATGATGTACTTCGCGCCCGTCTCGAAGGTGTGCAACTTGCCTATCGGAGTGGTGAAGTCCACTTGGAACGTGTTCTCCATCGTGCGCTGCGAGCCGTCGTTATGCTGGTTTTCGAGGCGGCGTATGTAGTCGGTCCAGTCGGCGGCGGCACTCATATCGTCGTAGTCGGTGTACGAGTCGCTGGTCTGCGGATTGGTGTTGATGCGGTAAGAGAAGGTCAGCATGCGCCCTTTGGTCTTGAAGAGACGCTGGTAGTCGAGGCTTCCGTCGATGGAGTACCATGAGCTTTTGCTGTTGGAGAGCATGTCGTAATAGTACACTTGGCTGAGATCTACGGGGTTGGTACCCGTCTGCGACGTCATGCCGTCGGTCTTGCTGCTGCTGCCCCACAGGCCGAACGAGGCCGTGACGAGCCTCAACGTGTCGATCTCATAGCTTGCTTCGATGCTGCCCGACTGGGAGCGGCCCCTATACTTGTCGTATCCGTCCCAGTCGGAGTTGGCCGACGAAGCGGCCTGTTCAGGGTCGGTGGCCTTGTTAGAGCCGTATGAGTAGCTGCGCTGCGAGTCGTTGTACCTGTAATTATACCGCGCGCTGACGGTCAGTTTGCCGCTCTTCACCGTGCCGAACAAGCCACCGTTGGCGCCACGGTCGCTCACTCCGCCGCTCACGGTGGCCGTGTATCCCTCAAAGCCCGAGCCCACGGTGATGATGTTTAGTATGCCGCCCACACCCTCGGCATCGTACTTCGGGCCGGGGTTGGTTATCACCTCTATCTTCTTTATCGAGTTGGCGGGCATGCTCTTGAGCACCTCCGAGGGGTTGTTTGACATCATGTTGTTGGGCCGTCCGTTGACGTAGACCTTGAACGACGAGCTGCCGTTCACCTTGATTGCGTCCTCGCCGTCGACCGTCACGAGAGGAACCTTGCGGAGCATCTCCAGTATCGAGTTCGACTTTGAGTCGGGGTCGCTCTCAATGTCGTATTCTATTTTGTCGATATCGGCCTTCACCAACGGCTTCTGCGCCACCACCTCGACGCCTTTCAGCTCGTTGGCGGCGTCGCGGATTATCAGCTTACCGAGGTCCACCTGCCGCGCCCCGGCCTTCGCCGTAAAGGTTTTCACTAAATCCTGCCTGCCCATCGAGCTGATGGTCATGGTAAACTTGCCCTGCCCGGGCACGCCTATGCTGAAGCGGCCGTCCTTATCCGTGACGCCCATCTTCACTACCTTGCCCTGCGACTCGCCGGCCCTTATGCTTATGGTGGCGTAAGGCTCGCCCTCGCCTGATACTGAATCTACCACGAGACCCTTGACTACGAAGTCGTCGGCTGCCGCGTCTGCGTGGATCGAACAATGCCACGCAAACAGCAGTATGGCAATGAACAACATGGTTTTACTCGTCATGATATTAATTATTTAAACAACTATGAACGTATAGCCGAAAGCCCCGAATCTGCGGAACGCTTAACGGCGACAACTATAATATATACGTATGAACATGCGTATTATGGACAACCAACGCACAACTTTTAATATACATTAACATCTCAAGTCTACTTTGACATGCCGAAAGACGCGGTGCAAAGGTAGTAAAAATAGTTTAATAGGGGGGGGTAAACGGTTAATAAACATTAAGCATGCCACGATTGGGCCTGCCGCACGCCAACCGTGCCGAAACCGCCGTAAACAAAGGGATTTGCAAAAGGTTACCTTTTAGCGTGCGAAAGGTTACCTTTCAGACCGTAAAAGGTTACCTTTTAGAAGCCAAAAGGTAACCTTTTACAGACGGCGCGGACTGCCGTTTGCATTTATTTGATTAACTTTGCAGCGATAAAACGATTATGGACAACCGCAACAAGCAGATACTTCACATAGCGTTACCCTCGATAGTGAGCAACATCACCGTGCCGCTGCTCGGGCTTGTCGACGTAGCCATAGTGGGCCATCTCGGCTCGGCGGCCTACATCGGGGCCATAGCCGTGGGCGGAATGACGTTCAACGTAATCTACTGGATATTCGGATTCCTGCGCATGGGCACAAGCGGAATGACATCTCAGGCGCTCGGCCGCCGCGACCTCGGCGAGTCGGCGCGCATGCTGGTGCGCTCAGTAGGCATAGCCTTAGCCGTAGCCTTAGCCCTGATAGCCCTGCAAGGGCCGCTGCTCGCGGCCTCGCTCGCCGTGATGCGGCCGGCCGGCGAGGTGGCCGTGCTCGCCTCTACGTATTTCAAGATACTGATATGGGGAGCGCCGGCCATGCTCGGACTGTTCAGCCTGACGGGCTGGTTTATCGGCATGCAAAACTCACGGACGCCCATGATGATAGCCATCGTGCAAAACGTGGTCAACATCCTGGCCAGCACCGTGCTCGTGTTCGGCTTCGGCATGAAGGTTGAGGGCGTAGCCTTCGGCACGCTGACGGCGCAATACTCGGGATTCATCATAGCCGCAGTGATGTGCGCAGCCAATTACGGCAGACTGCGCAGCCGCTTCACATGGCAGGGAGTGTGGCGGCGTGAGGCCATGAGCCACTTCTTCAGCGTCAACCGCGACATCTTCCTCCGCACGCTCTGCATGGTGTCTGTCATGCTGTTTTTCACCTCGGCAGGCTCATGGCAGGGCGAAGTGGTGCTGGCCGTCAACACGCTGCTGATGCAGTTTTACCTGCTGTTCTCTTACGTGATGGACGGCTTCGCCTACGCCGGCGAGGCCCTCAGCGGCCGCTATTACGGGGCGCGCAACGGCCGCGCACTCGCCGACACGGTGAAGCGCCTGTTCAGCTGGGGCTTCGGCATGGCCGCAGCCTTCACCGCCGCCTACGCCGCAGGAGGCGACCTGCTGCTCTCGCTGCTTACCGACGAGCCGTCGGTCGTAGCCGCCTCGGGCGAATATTACTATTGGGCGCTCGCCATACCGGCGGCCGGCGTGGCGGCCTTCGTATGGGACGGCGTGTTCATAGGCTGCACCATGACGCGCGGAATGCTCGTATCCATGTTTCTCGCGGCAGCCACTTTCTTCATCCTTTACTACTCTCTGCGCGGTGCCTACGCCAACCACGGCCTCTGGGCGGCCTTCGTAGCATACATGGCCGTGCGCGGAATAGCGCAAGGCATGATATTCCGAAAGAGCAGGAAGACCGCCTGACGGGCAGTAGAGACAAGCCTCCACGACACGACTCCATAACATACTGTTAATCAAGACATTACCTGCGACTCTATAAAAGGTGACCTTTCGCCGTGCAAAAGGACGCCTTTTAGACGATAAAAGGTAACCTTTTACCACTTGAAAGGTTACCTTTTACAAAACGCCCCGGCCTGCCCCGGGCATGAGCGCACGGCTTTCCGCCTGCACTACCGCATGGGCACCGAGGCTGAATAGACGTTACCGAAGCGGTCGGACGCCACCACGCGCACCTCTCCGCACCCCTCATCAGGCCGGCAACGGAACAAGTGAGGAGTGGCGCACATGTCTTCCTCGTCGGCCGCGCGGCGTGCGTAAGACTGGTCCACGTCGGCAAACCGCTCCATAGCACCCATCGGCCTACCGTCCTGATACCACTCCACTTTCCACCGCGAGTCATAGTCCCACACGTTAGCCACGACGTATCCGCGCTGCGTGGCAAACTCCCCAGGGGCATAGACGCGCATCTGAGTGTCGGCCGGCAGGCCCGTAGGCTTGTAGCGCCACTTCAGGCTGTCGCCCTCCACGCTTACTATCATGTATCCGTTGGGCGCCCCGCAGCGGTTGGCATAGCCCGACCACCACGCTCCGCAGGCCGCGCCTATATTGTGCTGGTACAGCTCCGGGGTGACCTCTACGTTCTGGAAAAAGTGCGTATGGCCGCAGAACACGTGCGTACGGTAACCCTTCAGCGTCTCGGCCAGCCGGTCGGCGTTCTTCATGTTGTCGACGGTGCTCACCTTGTTCCAGCCCGGGGCGTGCATGTTGAGTATCACGAGCGAGCCTTTCGGCACGTAGCTCAGGTCTTTCTCAAGCCACGCCATCTGTGCGTCGGTCATGCTCTCGACGTAGCGTCCGCCGCCTACGTAGTTGATGTTTTTCATCGTAACGACGTGCGCCTTGCCTATGTTGAAAGAGTAATCCGTCGGTCCGAACCACTCGTTATACACCATTTCGCCGTACACGGGAGTGCCGAGCCGCATGTTGTGAAGGTCCTGCCAACGCTTGTCGAAGTCGTGGTTGCCGATGCATTGGAACATGGTCATGCCCGTGTTACGCACCGACTCGGCATAGTCTTCGTAAAGCGACATGTTGTCAAACACGAGATCACCCAGCGCAACTCCCACCACTTCACGGCGCTTTCCGAGCGAGTATACAGCCCGGCGCACGTCCTCCATGGTCTCCTCGCGCCAGCGGCGCATGTCTGCTTGGTCGGCTGTCTGAGGGTCGGATATGGCTATATAATAAAACGAGTCAGTCTTTTCCTTGCACTTCTCCAACCTGAAGTCGTGGCCGCCGGCTGCTATCGCCTCATCTACGCGCACGTAGAAGCCGGCCGCTATGCCGTCGGCGGCTGACAGACGATAATCCGCAGGCGTGGTGACCGCTATGTACTTACACGTCAGCGTGTCTGTAAGCAGCGACCAACGACCGCCCTCGTCGGTCTGCGTAAACGTCTCCCCGTTGTTCACCACCACGCCGGGCACTCCCCTGCCGTCGGCGTCGAGCACCCTACCCGACACGTTGAACACCGTCTTCTTAGCGACTCCACCGCCCATGAATACCACGCTCAACACTAAGAGTAACAATACCTTTACCTTCATAAGACTATCAATAGATGTTTTATTTACGGCAAAGATAACTTACGCTTTTTACATTAAGACTGCAAGGAAAAAACAATACGGTTAAGAATTAAGAATTAAGAATTAAGAGTTAGGAATTAAGAAAATATACTTTTCTGCTACAAGGGTATTTTTCTTAATTCCTAACTCTTAATTCTTAATTATCAGTTCATTCGTACTCCATCAACGGCAGCTCGCCGCGCAGCACGCCGAGGGCGTTGTAGGCCAGCGAACCCATCTCGTTCTCGCCCGGAAGCACCGTGACGGGGGCGAGATAGTCAATCTGCCGGCGCAGTATGTCCATGCAATAGTCGCTGTAGGCGATGCCTCCGGTAAGCAGTATGGCGTCCACCTTGCCCAGCATGGCCACGTACATGGCGCCTATCTGCTTTGCTATGGTGTAAAGCATGGCATCGAGCACCTCCTTATAGGGCTGCTCGCCGTCTTCGGCACGGCGGTCGATGGTTATCATGTCGGTCTCGCCCAAGAGCGCCGCCAAGCCGCCCTTGCCGCTTATCATCTGCTTCACCTGCTTGAAGGTGTACTTGCCGCTGAAGCATACGTCTACCAGCTGGCCCGACGGCACGGTGCCCGCACGCTCGGGAGAGAAGGGTCCTTCGCCGTCGAGGGCGTTGTTAACGTCGACCACGCGGCCGTACTCGTGCGCCCCGACGGATATGCCTCCGCCTATGTGGGCTACTATTAGACGCATCTCCTCGTACTTCCTACCCACTGAGGCGGCATACTTACGCGCTATGGCCTTTTGGTTAAGGGCGTGGAAAATCGACTTTCTGTCTATACCGGGAAAGCCCGTATAGCGGGCCTCTGGCCGCATCTCGTCCACCACTACGGGGTCGGCTATGTAGGCGGGGCAGCCACAGTCGGCGGCTATCTCGGCCGCGATGAGCGCCCCGAGGTTGCAGGCGTGCTCGCGCTCGGCGTGCATCAGGTCGTGCTTCATCTTGTCGTTTACGGCGTAGACGCCGCCCGCCAGCGGGTGGAGAAGGCCTCCGCGCCCTATCACGGCGTCGAAGCGAAGCTCTATGCCGGCCTCTTCGAGACGCTGCATGATGAAGTCCTTACGGTATTCATATTGGTCGCTGATGTGCTGGAAGCCGGCAAGCTCGCTCACCTTATGGTGCGCTCCGGTCATCCAGATTGGTTTCTCGTCCTCGTAGACGGCTATCTTCGTCGACGTGGAACCGGGGTTTATTACAAATATTCGCATTCCTTATATTAATTCATGATTGGCTTTCGCCGAACTTCGTTTCACAGGTGCATGATGCATAACTCATCGTTCACGATTCTTTATCGACGCAGGCTATCGCCAGGCTGTAGAACTTTGACTCGCACGAGTCTGCCCTCGAGGCCACCACTACGGGCACCGTGGTGCCGCAGAGCATGCCTGCCGTCTCGGCCCCGGCAAAGAGGGTGAGCGTCTTGTAGAACACGTTGCCCGACTCGATGTTGGGGAATATCAGCACGTCGGCCTTGCCCACAACAGGCGAGTCGATGCCCTTTATCTTTCCGCTCTCGGCGTCGAGGGCCGTCTTCACGTCCATAGGGCCGTCCACGCACACGTCGCCGTAACGTCCCTCAGAGGCCCGGTGCTTCAGTTCCTCATAATATAAGGTATGGGGAAACTTCTCGTTCACCTTTTCGGTAAAGTTTACGAGTGCCACCGCCGGGCGGCTTACGCCCAACCTGCGGCTCACGCCGACGGCGTAGCCGAGTATCGCATCAAACTGGTCTAACGTGGGGCGGGGCACCACGGCGGCATCAGAGAACACCAGCAACTTGCCGTATGCCGGTATCTGCGTCACCGTGACGTGGCTCAGCACGCGGCCTGGCTCCAGTATGCCGTGCTCCTTGTTGAGCACGGCGCGCAGCAGGTTGTCGGTGTTCATGGAGCCTTTCATCAGCACGTCGGCACCGCCTTCCCTGACGATGGCTACGGCGCGGCGCGCCGCAGAGTCTACGTCGGGCTCCGTCTCTACGGTCACATGGCCTGCGAAACGGTCGCGCAGGGCGGCGAACTCGGGTCTGCACTCGCCGACACACACCAACACGAAATCGGCAATACCTTCGTTGAGAGCTCTCTCAACTACGTATTCCGTATGAGAATCGGCAGGGCTTGCCACTGCCACACGCTTACGCCCGTGAGTACGGGCAAGCATGCCCGTAAGGTCGTTAAAATTCAATATCGAACTCATGGTTACTTAGATTTTTATAGCTCGTATGCCTGTCTGTTAACAACTTGTGTCTTTCAAAAACCGCACACTTTTCGTCTTTTTGTGCAAAGATAGTGCAAGTATGGCAAACTTCAAAATAAAAAGGCAATAATAATTTGTTTTATGGTATAATGGGACATCGCCAGGCAGATTACAACATAATGCCAATAGCACACGGATAATTGCTAAAAGCATGGCCGTTTACGACAAGAGGATTTACATTTGGCCGAAATATGGGCGTTTTCGACGCATAAAGAAAGTTACGATTTGCAACCGCGCGGACTGCGGCCTGACTGCTGCCGCACGGCTCCCGGCGGCATTGCTTAACGCCGGTGCAGGCGGACGAAATTCTAAAAGGCGGCAAACGGGCCTGCAAAAGGTTACCTTTCGCACTGCGAAAAGCCACCTTTTGCAGGCCCGTTTGCCGCCTTTTACAACGTCTCCGGTAAGAGACTGATGTTCAAGTGGTTACAAGATCTAAGAAAAATGCGCCATCCATGCGCCTCAACCCACGATCTTACCGTCGAACAGGCGTATCGTCCTGTGGGCCGCCTGTGCGTCGTGCTCGTTGTGGGTAACCATTACTATGGTCGTGCCGTCTTGGTTAAGCTCGGTAAGCAGGCGCATCACCTCGGCGCCGTTTTTCGAGTCAAGGTTACCAGTAGGCTCGTCGGCGAGTATCAGTTTCGGTCCGAACACCACGGCGCGGGCTATCGCCGCGCGCTGCTGCTGTCCGCCCGAGAGCTGGTGGGGAAAGTGTTTCGCCCTGTGGCTTATGGCCATGCGCCTCATCACCTCCTGCACCTTGCGCTTACGCTCGGCCCGGCCTACGTTCAGGTAGGTCAGCGGCAGCTCGATGTTCTCCTCTACGTTAAGCTCGTCAATGAGGTTGAAGCTCTGGAACACGAAGCCTATCCGCCCCTTGCGTATGTCGGTGCGGTCTTTCTCCTTGAGGTCGGCCACGTCGCGTCCGTCGAGCACGTACCGCCCCGACGTGGGGTTGTCGAGTAGTCCGAGGATGTTGAGCAAGGTAGACTTGCCACATCCCGACGGACCCATTATCGCCACGAACTCGCCGTCGTCAACACCGAACGACACATTGTCTAAAGCTATCGTCTCCACCTCTTCCGTGCGGAACGACTTACATAAGTTTTCTAATTTTATCATATGTTTTACGGTTTTATGGTTTTACGGTTATCGGGTTATACGGTTGTTTTTAGGGGCTTATGGTTTTACGGTTACCGGGGTATTCCGTATATCCTCACAACCGAATAACCGTAAAACCGCATAACCCACACCATTTACTCCTGCCTTATGTTCTTAACCGGATTCTCGCCCGCCGCAATCCTGCTCTGTACGGCCACTGCGGCATAGCTTACGGCCAGCACCACGGCACCCGCCACGACTATCATATAGGGCCACCAAGCGATGCGATAACTGTATTGCGATATCCAGTCGTGCATGAAGTAAACTATTATCGGCACGGCTATGACGAACGCCACGCCCACGTAGACGAGGAACGAGCGCACCAGTCGGCGGCGCACCTGCCCGCCCGTGGAGCCGAACACCTTGCGCACGGCTATCTCGCAGGAGCGCTGCTGGATGAAGTAAGTAGACATGGCCACAAGCCCGAGCAGCGATATCACTATGGCGACGAGGGCGAACAGGGAGACTATCTTCGTCGTGCGGATCTCCTGCTCGAAGCGCTCCTGCACCTGCTTGTCTACGAACGGCGAGCTTGACTCGTCGACTTCCTCGCGGAACACCTCCTTGTATATCTTCTTGATCTCGGCATACGCCTCCACGGGGTCGCCCTCAACGAGAATCGAAACCTCCCACGGTGTCTCTATCTTGTTGCACACTTGGATTATCAGCGCGCGCGGGGCTTCGAGCACGTTGCGTATGGTGAAGTCGTTGACGATGCCTCCGAACTGCGGGTTTTCCTTGAAGTTGCTGAACCTTATCCGCTCGTAGCGGCTGTTCAGGTGGGTGTCGGTGGGCTTCATCTGCAAGGCCTTCGCTGCCATGTCGTTAAGGTAAACTATGCTGTCGCCTGCGGCGTGCAGGTCGTTTTTCAGCGTAAGGCCGTATATCTTCATCAGTTCGGGCGTGCCGCTGATGAACTGGAAGCTCCACTCCTGCTCGTGCTTGTCGAACTGCACGGTGTTATTGTTGCCGCCGTTGGCAGGCGTTCCCAGCGACGGGGCCACCATCTTGACGAACGGCAGGGCGCGCAGACGGTCTTCAAACTCGGCCGAATGCACGGCCACCCTATCGTCGGGATACTGTATGTCGATGATGTTCTCTGTGTCGTAGCCTAACGGGGCCGTGGTAAGATGGCGCATCTGCAGCGACATTATGAGGGCGCAGGCCAGCATGACGATGGTGATGACGTTCTGCACGGTGATGAAAACACGTGAGAACACCATCTTGGTCTGCTTGCGGAACGTGCCCCTCACCACCTCTACGGGCTTCACCATCGACAGTATCATGGCCGGAAGCACGCCCGACAGGGCGCTCACTATCAGCACGAAGGCCGCTATCAGAGCCGCCGCCGAGGGAGAGGCGAGCACGCCGAGAGAGAGCTTCGCCTGCAAAAGCCGCCCTGCGTAAGGTGCGAATACATAGGCCAACGCTACGGCGATGACCAGCGAAATGACGCACATTATGAACGACTCAATGAACATGTTGACACTGACGGCTCCCTTGCTGCAGCCGAACAGACGACGCGTGGCCATCTCACGGGCGCGGTAACCGGCCTGGGCTACGGTCAGGTTGACGTAGTTCATAATGGAGAACAACAGTATCACCAGGCCGACGGCGAAGAGAATCTTGACGAAAGTGAAATTGCCGAGCTTCAGCAGATTGGCGTCAAGACCCGAGAAATACAGCTTGTCGAGGCGTGTTACTATGGGGTGGTAGCCCTCCCAGAACGTCTGGAAGAAGGCGTCGACGTCCTTCTGTTTAGACTCGAAGTCGCTGCCCTCGCGCACTTGGACGAACGATACCGCCCCGGTAATGTTAACCATGTTGGGGAAATACTCGTCACGGTTGGCCATGTTACCGTCGAACGAGAAGTCGATCACGCCCTCGATGCGTTCGTCAATGATTGTGCCTGAGAAGTCTTTTACCACTCCCGTGACTCTGAAACGCTGTCCGTCGGCCGTGGTAAGCACGCGGCCGAGCACGTCGTCGGTGCCGAAATAGCGGCGGGCTAAACTTTCCGTCACCACGATATTGCCCTTCTGCATGAGGCAGGTGGTGCGGTCGCCGCGCAGCAGGGGGAAGTCGAACATCGAGAAGAACGTAGAGTCAGACTGCAGCACGTAGATGTTTACGAAGCTGCCGCCCGCGTCTATCTTCAGGCTTCCGCTGGTAAAGCCGCACGTCTGCTCTATCTCAGGATAATGTGAACGCAGGTGGCGCAACACCGCATGGTGGCAGTGGGCCACGTGCCAAGCGCCGTCGTTCATGTTAAGACCGATGTTGTAGATACGCTTGGCCTTAGAGTGCTGGCGGTCTACGCTGAACTCCTGCCACGTGTACACGCCGATAATGATGACGAACATCAGGCTGACGGCCAGTCCGAACACGTTGACCGCCGTGTACGCCTTGTTCCTCGACAGGAACGTAAAGTAGCTTTTCAAATTAAAGTTTGCCATTGTTGTGTTCATATTTATAAACGTTTGATTATCAATGTATTACCAAGAGCGTTCCAAAAGGTGGCCTTTCGGCCTGTAAAAGGTTATCTTTTAGGCTGTAAAAGGATGCCTTTTGCAACGCCGTTTGCCGTCTTTTGCTTTTCACTTACTCGTCTTGTATCCTATTGGCACACCTTGAATTTGCTTTTCTTTCCGTTTATCCGAAGTGTCACTTTGGGATTAAAGAAACGAGTGACATGAGGAAATACGAGTGTGACAGTGGCTACGCCGTCTGCCACTTTTATCTTAACCGATGTCGCCGGATATTCTTTTCCATTCCATTTTGGAATGAATTTAACGTCAGAAAGCGTGTACCGCTCCCCGGCTTGATCGTCAGTGAAAACGATAGTCACCTTGCCATCATAGTTGTTGATACTTTGGCAATGAGGCTTTGCATTAGCTGCCAACCCAATGGCTGCCCAAAGTAATACTGCTATAAATGTTCTCATACATGTGATATTTAAACGATTTTTTTCATCTGTTCTTGTTTCAGAACCTTTGTTCATTAAATCCCGCCTTATTCCAGCACGAGCGTTTCGCTGTCCTTGTACGCCTCGTAGCCGCTGACTATGACGCGTTCGCCCGGCTCAAGGCCTTCGAGCACTTCGTAATACTCAGGATTTTGCCGTCCTATGCGTATCTTACGGCGGTAAGCCTTGCGGCCTTCGCCGTCTAATACGAATATCCATTTGCCGCCCGTCACACTGTAAAACGTGCCTTTGGGGATGATTATAGCCTTCTTCGACTCGCCGAGCTGCAGGTCTACGTAGTAGGTCTGGCCAGTGCGGATGTTCTTAGGCCTGCCGCCGGTGAACACGAAGTCGATACGGAAACGCCCCTCGCGCACCTCGGGAAACACCTTGCGCACGCGCAGCCGGTAAGTCTTGCCGCTCTGCTCGAAGGAGGCTTGCAGGCCTACATGCACACGGTCGATGTAATGTTCGTCGACCTGCGCCTCCACCTTATAGTCGCTCAGGTCGTTGACCACGCCGACCTTCTGTCCCGGCGATATGCTTTGGCCCAGCTCTACGTCGAGCAGTCCTATCTCGCCGTCGATAGTCGAGCGCACGTCGAGCTTGGCCTTGCGCTCGCGCACCAGCTCAACGTTCTTGCGCATGGAGGCAAGGTCGGCTGTCATCTGCGCCACCTGCGAGCGGTTAAGCTCGCGGGTCTTGGCCAAGCGCTGGCTTATCAGCTCGTTCTTCTGAACGGCCAGCTCGTAGTCTTCCTTCGCCTTGAGGTATTCCTCGCGCGAGTTAAGCTCCTCATCATACAGGGCCGCCTGATGGTCGAAGGCCCTCCGCTTGGCCTTCACCTCCATCTTGAGTTGCAAGGCCTCGTTGCGGTTATTGAGATTGTCCTGCTCGAACGAGAGCTGCGTGTTGCGCAGCATGTTCTGCTTCTCTGCAAGTTCGCTCTCGGCGTTGAGTATCTCGAGGTCGAGATTAGAGTTGTTGAGGCGCAGTATTACGTCGCCCTTGCTTACGTGAGCACCCTCTTCAAGCACCTTCTCGACCACTACCCCGCCCTCCTCGGGCGAAATCTGCACCACTTGGATAGGCACCACGCTGCCGTCGACGCTCACGTAGTCGTCGAATCGCGGGTTTTTCACTTCGCCTATGCTTAGTCCGCAGCGGTCAACGCGCAAAGTTGACGCGAAGTCGGCCGTGGCGAGCCACGCCAGCACGGCAACTACGAACAAGGCACCGCCCGCCCACGGCCAATACTTCTTGGGCAGGAAGTATCTCTTCGGTTTCAGTTCAATGTCCATAACGGTTCGTTGTTGATATAATATTTTACTAATTTCAGCCTTATGGCGAGCAGCATGCGCAGCTGCAGCAGCGTGACGCTGCTCTCAAGCAGAGCCTGCGCTGACTCGTGAATATCGAACGTAGAGAGCATGCCTTCCTCGTATTTGCGGCGCGAGAGGCGGTAAGCCAGCGAGTCTGAAGCCACCTTGCGCTCCATGCGCTCCACCTCCTTGCGGTATCCCTCATAGTCGGCCAGGGCCTGCTCGGCATCGTCGCGCAGTTTCCGCCGGGCGTCGTCGGCGTCGAGCTTGGCTATCACGTAGTCGGCCTTAGCCCGCTTCACGCTGCGCCATCCGCCGGGAGAGAAGAGTGGGACGGAGAGGGTCAGGCTGACGTATTCGCCCAGATTGTTGCGCATCTGGGCACCGTAAGCCAGCCCTGCCTGTCCCTGAGAGAGGTTTTTATAGAAGTTTGTAGATATTCCGCCGCTTAGGTATATCTGCGGCATCAGTGCCGCGCGCTGCATCTTCCAGTTGAGCCGCGCCTGCTCCACGCTGCTTTCGGCTATCACCACGGCAGGCTTAGAGCTCAGGGCGAGGTCGTCCATCACCGGTGCTACGGCAGGCAGACTGACTGGCACAGGCATGGAGCAGTCGGGCGAGAGGGAGTCGGCCGGGGGAAAGTTCATGGCCGACTTCAGCGCAATCATGGCCGTCCGCGCGAGGTTTTGCTGGTGAAGCAGGTTGTAATCGTCTTCGGCCACCTGGCTCTCCATCTGCACCACGTCGGGCCGGCTCTTCTCTCCCAGCTCGTAAAGCCGCCTCGTCTTGGCGAGAAGGGCCTCAGAGTCAGCCAGCTTACGGCGCATAAGGGAGATGCTCTTCAGTGCGTAAACGGCGTCGACGAACTTCTGCATCACCTCTATAGCCTTATCGTCGCGGGCCTGCACGACGGCCGTAGACGCGGTGTTACGGGCCAAGCGCGCCTTACGGAAGGCGTTCCACGTCTGTCCGCCGTCAAACACGGGGAGTGACGCACTTATCGAATAGCTGTTGTTAAACGTCGTAACGTTGTTATACAAGTTAGTCTCAGGGTCGATGTTGCGTCCCCAACTGTACTGTCCGTTGGCCTGGGCCGACACGCTGGGAAGGAAGTCGAGCAACGCCGTGCGATAGTCGGTAACCGACTGCCGGCGCTCTATCTGTTGCCGGGCGACCTCCGTAGCATGGTCCAAAGCGTAGCTTACGCACTCGTCAAGAGTCCATTCGTGCTGCGCAAACGCTGCAAATGGGGCTGCCGTCAACAATATTATTATCGTAAATTTCTTAATCATATCACCCTTACAGTTGCCAAAAGCGTGCCAAAAACGCAAAAGACGGGATATCAACAAGATAGCGCAAAAGCGCGATTCGGCCACCGTCCAAATATTAGACAACTGTTGTCAACTAATTGTACAAGGACAAGGCAAATCTCCTTGTCTGCTCGTATTCTCGTCTGCTAAAAATAAATTGCGGCATGTTTGCATTTCTCACAATAAGCGATTACTTTTGCAATGAAATGAAACAAGGAACTATTCTAATCGTAGACGACAACCGCAACATTCTCACCACGGTGAAAATGCTGCTCGAGGACACGTTCGAGAAGACCGTGGCCATAGCCAACCCTAACAACATTCCGGCTAAACTGCGCGACGAAAGGCCCGACGTGGTGCTGCTCGACATGAACTTCCAAAGCGGCATCAACAACGGCAACGAGGGCCTGTACTGGCTGCGGCATATCAGGAAGACCAGTCCGCAGACGCAGGTTGTGCTGTTTACGGCCTACGCCGACATCGAACTGGCCGTGACGGGGATAAAGGAGGGAGCGGCAGACTTCATCGTAAAACCGTTTGACAACGCCAAGCTAATAGCTACGCTGACTGAAGCGTATAAGAAGAAGCATGCCGGCAAAAGTACCGCCGCCGGAGACGAGGGCCGAATGTACTGGGGAACGTCGCCACGGATGGCGACCCTGAGAAGCACGGTGGAGAAGGTGGCGGCGACCGACGCCAACATACTGATAACCGGAGAGAATGGTACGGGCAAGGAGGTGCTCACCAATGAGATACACAGACTGTCGCACCGAAGCGCCGGAAGGCTGACGGCCGTAGACATGGGAGCCGTAAGCGAGACGCTCTTCGAGAGCGAACTGTTCGGCCACGTGAAAGGAGCGTTCACCGACGCGAAGGCCGACCGCCCCGGAAAATTCGAGCTGGCGGAGGGCGGCACGCTCTTTCTCGACGAGATAGGCAACCTGAGCTACGCCCTGCAAGCCAAGCTGCTGACGGCCCTGCAGCGACGGAGCATAGTGAGAGTGGGCGGCAGCAGGCAGATACCGATAGACGTAAGGCTGGTCTGCGCAACGAATAAGGACCTCGAGGAGATGGTGGCACGAGGCGAGTTTCGCGAAGACTTGCTCTACCGCATCAACACCATACGCCTGCACCTGCCGCCACTGCGCGAGCGCAAAGACGACATAGTGGCACTGGCGAGGATGTTTCTCGACAGGTACGCGGCGATGTACAACAAGCCGGGGACGGCCTTCACGCCCGCCGCCGAGCGGAAAATGGAGGCCCTGCCGTGGTACGGCAACATACGCGAACTGCAGCACTCGGTGGAGAAGGCGGTGATACTGAGCGACGGAGCCGTAATCACCGAGCACGACATAAGCGGCAGCACAGCCCCTAAGGACAGGCCTGCAGCCGAGCCGCAGACCATAGACGAAATGGAGCGGAGGCTGATAGGCAAGACCATTGACGACTGCGGCGGCAACCTCTCGCAGGTGGCGCAGAGGCTGGGAGTGTCGAGACAGACATTATATAACAAGATAAAGAAATATGGACTATAAGACCTTAGAGCCTGTTTAAATTTTGTTCAGCAACATCCTTATTGCAGCAAGTTTCACCATTTCCTCAGCCGAATCGAACG
>CALUFN010000001.1 GCA_944319945.1 uncultured Prevotella sp. | reverse complement strand
AGGTCGGAGAGTGCTGGGAAGGCTGGAAATATCAGTTAAAGTAGCATAATATTGGTTGTTGTGAATAGATAATTGGCACATTTTTTGTAATTTTGTAGCCGTTGTGTTATTATTATATGTATAAAATGAAGAAAATTGCTTTTGTCTTAGTTGCGTTGTTAGGTGTTGTTGCAATGGTAAGTTGTAACGATACGGAGACTTATGCTGAGCAGAGGGATAGGGAAGATGCTGCAATCAGCCAGTTTTTGCGTGACTCATCCATAACGGTAATTACTGAAGATCAGTTTAGGGAGCAGGGCTATACTACTGATCTGGAAGAAAACCAATTTGTGTTGATGCAGAGTTCGGGCGTTTATATGCAGATCGTAAGGCAGGGATGCGGTGAGAAAATAAAGAATGGGGAGACAGTGAACGTGCTTTGCCGTTTCACCGAGCGCAATTTGCTGACCGACTCCATCCAACTTACTAACACCGTATTGGCTTTTGCCTCAATACCCGAGAAGATGAGTGTAAGCAATACTAATGGGACTTTCAGAGCGTCGTTTGATTCAAGTTCGAGTCTGATGTACACATTTTATGACTCAACATCAGTGCCTTCAGGTTGGCTCATACCGTTTTCTTACATAAACGTAGGGCGCCAGAGCGAACTCGACGACGAGATAGCTAAGGTGAACCTAATAGTGCCGAGCACTCAAGGACAAGCTCATGCGTCGTCAAACGTTTATCCCTGTTATTATACGATAACCTACGAGAGGGGACGATAATTGGATTTTACAGTGTCAAGAGTTAAGAACGAGTATATTTAAATACAAGTTCTTAACTCTTTATTTATTAATCATAATAATACAATATGACTCTTATTAAATCAATATCAGGCATTCGCGGAACGATAGGCGGACACACCGGGGATACGCTTAACCCGTTGGATATAGTAAAGTTTACAAGTGCTTACGCCGCGTTCATACGCAAAAGCCGCTGTCTGAAGGCCGGCGGAAAGATCGTTGTAGGCCGTGATGCGCGCATTTCTGGCGACATGGTGAGAAACGTAGTTTGCGGAACGTTGATGGGCATGGGGTTCGACGTTATAGACATAGGCCTTGCCACGACGCCTACTACCGAGCTTGCCGTGCGCATGTCGGGTGCCGACGGAGGAATAATTATTACGGCAAGCCATAATCCGAGGCAGTGGAACGCCCTGAAGTTGTTGAACAGCGAAGGGGAGTTCCTGAATAAGGATGAAGGCAACGAGGTGCTTGACATAGCCGAAAGGGAAGACTTCTCTTATGCCGACGTTGACAGTCTCGGCCATTACGCTTGTGACGATACGTATAACCGAAAGCACATCGAGGCCGTGCTCGCTCTCAGTCTTGTAGACGTTGATGCGGTGAGGAAGGCGCACTTCCGCGTATGTGTAGATGCCATTAACAGCGTTGGCGGGATAATATTGCCTGATTTGCTTAAGGAGCTGGGTGTGGAATACGAAATACTCAACGGCACGCCGAACGGCGATTTCACCCATAATCCCGAGCCGTTGGAGAAGAATCTCGGCGGAATAATCAGCCGCATGCGTGAAGGAGGTTTCGACCTCGGCATCGTAGTCGATCCCGATGTAGACCGTCTTGCCTTCATCTGTGAGGACGGACGGATGTTCGGAGAGGAGTACACTTTGGTTTCGGTTGCCGACTACGTGCTCAGCCATACGCCTGGAAATACTGTGAGCAACCTGAGCAGCACGCGCGCTTTACGCGACGTGACCGAGCGCTACGGAGGCAAATACACGGCTTCTGCCGTAGGCGAAGTGAACGTTACTACGAAGATGAAGGAAGTGGGAGCCGTGATAGGCGGCGAAGGCAACGGCGGAGTGATATATCCCGAGAGCCATTACGGCCGCGACGCTCTTGTAGGCATAGCCTTGTTCCTCTCGTCGTTGGCGCGTAAGGGATGCACGGCGAGCCGGCTTCGTGCTACGTATCCGAATTATTTCATTGCGAAAAACAGGATAGACCTTACCCCGACAACCGACATCGACGCTATATTGGCCAAAGTGAAGGAGATGTATGCAGACCAACAGGTGACCGACATAGACGGCGTGAAGATAGACTTCCCTGACAAGTGGGTGCATCTGCGCAAGTCTAACACCGAGCCGATAATCCGTGTCTATAGCGAGGCTGCCACTATGGAAGAGGCCGACGCGCTGGGTAAGCAAATCATGGATGTGGTCAACGGATTCGGGAAATAGTTGCTCGTTTAAGAATATCTAATAAAAGGTGAAAGATAGGATTGTTGTCTTTCACCTTTTTATGTAGTAAGTCAGCTGATGACAATACGCGCTCTTTGTCTTGTGAAAGGTAATCTTTTACAAGACAAGAGGTAACCTTTTACAGCACAAAAGGTAACCTTTTACAACGCAAATGGTAACCTCTTGTGAATTAACGAGTTTTGCATTTCGTTTTTTTTCGGAATGCGGTATGGTATGGGCGGATTAATTTTGTACATAATTTTATATGCCATGCTTGCGTAAAATGATAAAAATTTACGTAAGTTTGCAATCGGAATGGATGTTTTCTCAAAAGATAAACGCAGTAAGATAATGGCCGCTATCCGCTCTAAGAATACGCGGCCCGAACTTATCGTGCGCAAGTATCTTTTCTCAAAAGGCTTCAGGTATCGCATAAATCATCCGCGCCTGCCGGGTCATCCCGACATCGTTCTGCGTAAATACCGCACGTGCATATTCGTAAACGGCTGCTTTTGGCACGGGCACGACTGCTCGAAGGGGCATCTGCCGAATGCTCGGCAAGACTTTTGGCGAGCCAAAATAGCCCGTAACCGTGAGCGTGACAAGGAGGAACAACGCCGCCTTGCCGAGATGGGCTGGCACTGCATTACCGTGTGGGAGTGCGAACTCGCACCGGCCAAGCGTGACTCCACCCTGCAATCGCTGGAATATACGCTTAACCGCATATACCTTGCTGACCACGCCGTTAAGTATCAGCCCATGCAAGACGGCGGTTACGGCATGGCTGCCGAGCCGGAGGCGGGAGAGTAGACCTTGTTTATGATAAAGATGTGGATTGCTGAGATACGGAAAAATAGTCTTTTGGGAGCTTTCTATTGCTTGTTGTACTAATGAGCGTGAAAATACCTTCAATGTTGTTTTGCTTATTTGCAATAGTGAGTATCTTTGCAGGCAAATTTAAGGAATATCTTATGTCATTAGATAAATTTTCGTCCGTGTTGGCAGCGACGGCGATGGCTTGTGTCGTTACAGGCTGCGACGGCGTGTTCGATTATCATCCTTACGACGCGCGTTTTGACGGCGAGACGGGACACAACGCCTCGGCAATAAGCCGCATAGAGGCTGCTACCGTGGATAAGGACACGCTGCACGTGGCTTTCATCTCAGACAGCCACGGGTGGTACACGGAGACGGAAGACATGGTGAACGACATCAACTCACGCGGCGTAGCCGACTTCGTAGTGCATTTGGGCGACCTGACAGACTGTGCTACGACTAAGGAATATGTGTGGCAACGCGACGTGTTGTCGAAGCTCGGCGTGCCGTATGTGGCGCTGTTGGGCAACCATGACTGCTTGGGCACGGGCGAGGAGGTATTCCTCCGTATGTACGGCGAGAGCAATTTCAGCTTTATCGCCGGGCGTGTTAAGTTTGTTTGTCTGAATACCAACGCTACGGAATATGACTATGTGGCGGCCAATCCTGATTTTGACTACATGGAGGAGCAGATGACGGCTGACTCGGCACGCTTCGACCGCACCATTGTCTGTATGCACGCCTGCCCTTACAGTGACCAGTTTAACAATAACGTAGCCAAGCCTTTCGAGCTTTACGTTACGCATTTTCCGGGAATCATGTTTTGCGTATATGGTCATGACCATCACCAGGCGGCGTCGGAGATATTCGACGACGGCTTGATGTATTACGGAGTTGACTGCGCAAGCCATCGTTCTTACATGTTGTTCACCATTACACCCGACGGATATGAGTATGAGGTTGTTGATTTTTAGCTTGTTGCTCATGGCTCGAGTTGGTTGCGGAGCGGTAGGCGTTTATGAATGTAATACAGTCGTCGGCGGTGATGTGGTAACCGTTACGCCCGTCGTTACGGCCGATACCGCAGCAGGGTCAGTCTTGACTCGTTATGACCGTCGTGTGCACCGCTACCGCCGTAATTGGCAGAGCCTTATCCCGACGCAAAGCGTAGTGCAGTTTGCCGGCAACATGGGGCTGCTCTCATTCGGCGTAGGCTGGGATTACGGTCGGCACAAGCAGTGGGAAACCCATTTGCTGTTCGGTTTTCTTCCGCGCTACGGCAGCGACAGGGCTAAGGCTACGATGACGCTGAAAGAGAATTTCATACCGTGGAGCCTGTATATTAAAAACGGTTGGTCGGTAGAGCCGTTGTCGGTAGGTGTGTATTTTAATACGGTGTTCGGGCCTGAGTTTTGGCAGAAGCAGCCTGCGCGTTATCCCGACAGCTATTATCCGTTTTTGTCTACGAAAGTGCGTATCAACATTTTCGCAGGTCAGCGCGTGGAGTTCACCTTGCCGCAAAACCGTCGTAAGTTCGTAAAGAGCATAACCGCCTTTTACGAGCTTAGCACGTGCGATGTCTATCTGCGTGCTCTCGTTCAGGACCGCCACGTGCGGCTTGTTGACATCTTCGGGTTGTCTCTCGGGCTTAAGTTTCAGGTGTTTTGAGTCAGTTGTGCCATTGCCGTATCGTAGCCGGAGGGGCTTGTTCCTAAGTTTGTTAATCTTTCGGCTTGTGCTGAGCCTGATGCGTTTTGCCTAATTCGTAGGCGTTTGAGGCCATGCGGTTAACTATGCTTTCGGCCGTCTTGATGTCCATCTCGCCGATATCCGGGCATCTTGTGTAAGAGTTTACGTGCTCATCTTGCGTTTCTATGCGTCCGGATAGCAGGTTCATGAAGTTTCGTTTGTATTCCTCCACCATTGTCCGATAACAGTCGTCGGTCTTGCAGGCGAAGCGTACAAGCTCCATTTCGGTTGTCTGCGGTGTGATGAAGTCTTTTAGTTGCACCTCAATTTCGTCGGCTTCAAAGTTTATGCGCGACATTGCGTAAAACGCCTCTTGGTTGAACAGTCTCGAGATGTGCTCGTAATGGTCGAGCATCGTGCGTTTGATGTTCTTTGGCTCGAAGCGTTCTTGGATGTCAACGTCTGTTTGAGCTTCCAACAAACCTGTCACGAAGTATTTGAAAAACGCGCGCACTGTAGCGGCGATAACGATGTCTTTTCCTATCATTTTCGTATTTCTTAACTCTTCACTTTTAATTTTTCACTCTTAAATCCTCAGTTGCGCAGTTGATGTTCCTCATCAGTCCCTCGTATTTCGCCCTCTTCACTGCGCTGCCTTTAAACAGTGTGCGGTATTGTTCTATTGTCAGGTTCTGCCAGTCATTGCGGGTCATGCTGAGCAATTCGCCACGTGCTTGCAGGTCGGGGTCGGTCGTCGGAGTGGCAAATCGGTTCCACGGACAGGCATCTTGGCAACGGTCGCAGCCGTATATGGTGTTGCCCATTTTCGTTGCGGCGCAAGGCGGAATGTCTCCTCGATGTTCTATCGTGAGATAAGAGAGGCATCTTGACGAGTTGAACGAGCCGTCGCGGGCCAGTGCTCCTGTGGGGCAAGCGTCCATGCAGGCACGGCATGTGCCGCATTTGGCAGTCAATGGCGCGTCGTAGTCAAGCTCAATGTCGAGAAACAGTTCGCCGAGGAAAAACATAGTGCCTGCGTCCGGCACTATGAGCTGATGGTTGCGTCCTATCCATCCAACCCCGGCCTGTTGCGCCCAATAGCGTTCGAGCACGGGCGCAGTGTCGCAAAACGCGCGGTAAGAAGCGATGCCGAGATTGGCCGCAAGCGTATGCAGGCGTGATTTCATGATGTCGTGATAGTCGCGGCCTAAGGCATACGCAGCTACTTGCAGTTCGCCTTGCGGCATTCGTCTGGCCGGTGCGTAATTGAGCGCGACGCTCACTATGCTTTTCACTCCCGGCACGAGCAGCCTCGGGTCGAGGCGTTTGTCGGTGTTGCGTGCCATATATTCCATGTCGGCGTGTCCCCCGTCGTCCAGCCATCGTCTGAACGCTTGGGCGCAGTCCTTGCTTATCGGCCCGGCTTTAGCCACTCCGCAAGCGAAAAAGCCGAGGGCATGGGCCTCGGCCTTTATCTTCTCACTCGAAAGTGTTAAACTCATATCCTTGTTCTTTTAGCCACTTGAGCGCTTCCGGCAGGGCGTAGCGCAGCTTGTCGATGCTTTTCAGAGAGTCGTGAAAGGTTATTATCGAGCCGTTGCGTGTGTAGCGTTTTACGTTTTTGAGCACGTCTTCGGCCGTAAGCCATTTGCTGTAATCGCGCGTTACGAGGTCCCACATGACGATTCGGTACTTGCGTCCGAGCCAAAAGTATTGGTCCCATCGCATCCAGCCGTGAGGCGGGCGGAACAGGTGCGAGCCTATGAGCGCGTTGGCCTTTTCGGCATTTGCGTTATATGATTGGGTGGTATGCCTGAAGCCTCCCCAGTGGTTGAAGGTGTGGTTGCCCACCTGGTGGCCTTCGTAGATTATCCTTTTGAACAGTTGTGGATATTTCCTTACGTTGTCGCCGACCATGAAAAACGTTGCACGGGCGTCATATTTGGCTAATGTCTCGAGAATGAAGGGCGTAGACTCGGGTATGGGGCCGTCGTCGAAAGTCAGGTACACTGCTTTCTTATTCTTGTCCATACGCCATGTCGCCCGTGGGTAGAGCCAGCGTAGCCATTTGGCAGGCTGCTCGATGATCATATTGTCTTGTTTTTAGGAATACAGGAATTAAGGAGTTGGGGAGTAATGTAGTGAAAGAGTAAAGAAATGGAGGAGTAACGGGGTAAGCCGTTCAATGTCGCTTTACTCCTTTACTCCTCTATTTCTTTTCTTCGCTACGACTATTGCGGTATCACTCCGCCCTTAGCGTGATATGCCGATATGTCGGCATTAAACTGCTTGTCAAACTTGGTCGCAAGGTTCTTGTCGAACATCTTCGCGTTGTCGATGCACATGCCCATGATGTATATGTGCAGTATGCAGTCTTGCTGGGCTTGGGTGAAGCGGTTGCCTGAGAGCGAGTTGTACCATACCATGTACTGGTGCGAGTTGTTGAAGACGTCTTTCAGCGTCTCGGCAGCCATGGCCTTGTTGCCAGTCAGCGCGTAGGCCTTTGCCATGTCGATGCTGCCGCTCATGTAGTCTCTCGGCACGTTGTAGGCCGGTATCACCTTCTCGGCGTATGCGAGCACCTTCTTAGCCTTGTCGGTCTTGCCTTCGGATATTAGGGCAAGTGCAAGTTGGGCGAATAGGCGCCTGTGTGTGAAGCACATGCGCATAACGGTCTCGTCGAGGTAAATGCCTTTCTTGTCGACGCCTCCGTACTTGAAGCGTGTCATCATGTTGGTGTACACGCGCTCGCTGTCGAAGTTCTTAGCTCCGGCTACGTTGGTGGTGAACGGAGTGATGCGGTTTACCAAGCCCTCCTGCACGAAGTTGTCGCCGAGGTTCATGTAGTTTTCCGAACCTACAGTGCAAGCCACGTAGACGGGGCGGGTCCAGTTGCATTGCGATATCATCTCCAGCATCATCAGGTCGTTCTTGTAGAGTGCGTTCTTGCCTTTCAGCGAGATCACCATGCGGTCAGGTATCGAGTCGGCCGCCATCATCATGCCGCTTTTCCTTACGGCTTCCTTGTCTATGGTGATATAGAGGGTGTCGGTCGGGATGAAGTGGTAGTCGGCATCCTTAGAGCGCACCCAGTGTTTCATTATGTTCTTCACCTCGAACGGGTTGTCGCCGAACGCCGCCTTAGCTGCTTCAGGATTGGTCTTGTAGTACTCGAGTATCTGTGCCTTAGCCTCCGGCTGCACTTCTACGTATTCGTTAGTGCCCGAGCAGTAGTCAAGGCGCGGCCAAGTGATGGGTACCGACGGCGAGTCGTAAGCCTCGCGGCACATTTGGTCTATATACCAGTCGGTGGCCAGGTAGCTCAGGTTGCACACGCGGGCGTCAGTCCTCACGCCTTCCACTTCTTGGTTGTACCATAGCGGGAAGGTGTCGTTGTCGCCGTTGGTGAAGATTATCGGGTTACCCTTGTCTTGCAGGGACATCAGGTAGTTTTGTCCGAAGTCGCGGCATACGTAGCGTCCGCTGCGGTCGTGGTCGTCCCAAGTCTGGCTTGCCATTTGTATCGGTACGAGCAGGCAGAGCACTGATACTGCGGCCGTGGCTATGGTGCCGCTGAGCTTGGCGTATTTCTTCAGCAGGTCGATGATTGCGGCTACGCCGATGCCGCACCATATGGCGAAGGCGTAGAATGAGCCTGCGTAGGCGTAGTCGCGCTCGCGCGGTTGGCTTGGCGTCTGGTTGAGGTAGAGCACGATGGCGAGACCTGTCATGAAGAACAGGAAGAACACCACCCAGAACTGCCTTATGCCGCGCTGTCCTCGGTAAGCCTGCCAGAAGAGGCCTATCAGACCGAGCAGCAGGGGCAGGCAGTAGAACACGTTGCGGCCCTTGTTGTTTTTCAGCACGTCGGGCAGCTTGCTTTGGTCGCCGAGGCGCAGGTTGTCAAACCATGAGATACCAGTAATCCAGTTGCCCTTGTCCAGCTCTCCGTTGCCCTGTATGTCGTTTTGGCGGCCGGCAAAGTTCCACATGAAATACCGCCAATACATGAAGTTGCACTGGTAAGAGAGGAAGAAGCGCAGGTTTTCCATCATCGTGGGCATCTTCACCATTATCGGTTCGCCGCAGCGGTCGTAGGGCACTTGCTTGCCTTCAACGCCGCCCAGCCAGCTCTCGTACAGGTCGGCGTGGGCCGAGCTCCACATTCGGGGGAACAGCATGTTCTGAGCGTAGGCGTAGTCGCGCTTGCGGCTTACTATGAAGTAAGAGTCTTTCTCGTCGGCCGAGGCTTTCTCCTTGCGCTGGTATATGGGTGCGCCTTCTATGATGTGGGGCTTGCACATGTTGCCCTCTACGTCGAGCTTCACCTGCGACGAGTATGCCTGTCCGTAGAGCAGGGGGGTGTCGCCGTATTGGTCGCGGCTCAGGTAGCTGCCCAGGGTGAATATGTCTTCAGGCGAGTTTTGGTCCATCGGCGGGTTGGCCGACGAGCGTATTACGGTGAGAGCGTAGCTTGAGTAGCCTATCATGAGCATCAGCATGCAGAGCAGCACGGTGTTCTTGATGCGCATGCTTACGAGCGGCTTCTTGATCTTGTCTGCGGTAACCCGTCGGTTGACTACGAACCACAGTATCGCCGAGACTACCACGCCTACGAAGAAGGCTGACCAGCCGTAGCCGTAGAACGGCACGCCGAGCATGGCCACTGAGAGCACGAACGATATGTTGCTGCGCTTGAAGCTCTTGCCCGTGTAGCTCTCGTAGATGGCCCATATCACGGTGGACACGAGCAGTATGACGTAGATGATGACTCCCGTGTTGAACGGACATCCGAGAGTGTTGACGAAGAACAGCTCGAACCAGCCGCCAACCTTGATGATGCCCGGCACTACGCCGTAAAGTATGACGGCGATGAGCACGAACGATATGGCCAGGGCGATGAGCGAGCCTTTCAGGTTGGCGTTGGGGAATTTGCGGTAGTAGAACACCAGCACGATGGCTGCCACGCAGAGCAGGTTGAGCAGGTGGACGCCGATGCTCAGGCCCGTCATGTACATTATTAACACGAGCCAGCGGTCGCTGTGGGGCTCGTCGGCATGGTCTTCCCATTTAAGTATGAGCCAGAACACTACGGCCGTGAAAGCCGACGAGTAGGCGTAGACTTCGCCCTCGACGGCGCTGAACCAAAACGTGTCGCTGAACGTGTAAATCAACGCTCCCACAAGGCCGCTCGCCTCTATTGCGATGAGCTTGGCCGTGGTCAGCGAGGTCCAGTCTTTCAGTATCAGCTTGCGCGTGAGGTGGGTGATGGTCCAAAACAGGAACATGATGCACGTCGCACTGAGCAGCGCGCTCATGGTGTTCACCATGCGTGCCACCTCGCTCGGGTCGCTCGCGAATTGTGAGAACAAGTTGGCGGTAAGCATGAAGAACGGCGCTCCTGGCGGGTGGCCTATCTCGAGCTTATAACCTGTGGTGATGAATTCAGGACAGTCCCAAAAGCTGGCTGTCGGCTCAATCGTGCTACAATATACGAAGGCGGCTATGAGGAAAGCTAACCAGCCTAAGACATTGTCCACTAACTTAAATTGCTTCATTTAATAAGAATGTCTGATATTAATTGTTTTATTCTATGCGAAAGTTTTTACATAAGACGCTACAAAGATACAAACTTTACGGCGTGTAGCGGAAATATTATTATATTTTAACGTGCTGCGGGCTTGTGTGTCGTTACTTTTCGCATGTGTGAGTATGGGAAACCCGATTCTGAATGTTTTACAATTTAATATCGGCCTCCGGCCTTATTTGTCGTAAGAGTCGTCCGGACGCATCGTAAGAGGTAGCCTTTCGTCGGCTAAAAGGTATCCTTTCATTCAGTAAAAAGTATCCTTTTGCGGCATGAAAGTTTGCGTTTCGTAATATATTGTGATACAATGGGTTACGCATCTGCTCATGATGCGTAACCGCAGTGGCCGGCAAACGTGGATTGGAAAACTTTTTGCTTAGTGCGTACAGCCGTCAGACGAAGATCTCAACGCCTAAGGCAATCAGGGCGTAACGGGCAAACTTGCCTACGGCCACGCTGACCGTGGTTAGCGTTACGTTGGCACGCATCAGGCCGAGCACTATCGTTATGGCCTCGCCTATTACCGGCAGGAAGGCGAAGAAGCCCGTCAATGCTCCGCGCCCGGCCATGAATCGTTGGGCACGGTCGAGGTCTTTCTGCTTTACGTGCAGGTATTTCTCTATCCAGTCCATACGCCCGAACGTCCCTATCCAGTAGTTGAGCATGCTGCCGAGAGTGTTGCCTATGGTGCCGTAGATTACGAGCTGCCACGGGTCGAGTCCGGCTGCCATGAGCGCAAGCATTACCACCTCGCTGCTCAGGGGGAAGATGCTGCCGGCAAGAAAGCCCGACAGCAGCATGCCGATGTAGCCGTATTCTATGAGAAAATTGATCAGTGTGTCCATATCTGCGTAAGTGATTGGCATGCCTGAGGAGGCGCTTTGCGGCGTTAAAGTATGAAGTTGACGACGGTTAGTGCTACGGCCGCCGTCGCAAGCACGCAAAACGTGATGTTCGTAAGGCGCGTGCTCGTCAGGGCGAAGAAGTGGCCTGCCAGTATAGATGAATGTATGATGAGTATGCCCATGAGCATCGGCAGGTGGCCTGGTTGCAGCAACATGAACGCAAGGCAAAACGCCGTGACCGTTATAAGCATCTCGTAAAGCATGCGCGTGCGGATCTTATCCTTGTAGCTGTTGCGTATGAAATGCACCGCTCCTATCACCGTTACCGTGACTATGAAGGCGGTGGTCGCTATTGTGGCCGCGTCTGCGCCGCCGGTGATGAACAGGGGCTTCAGCCATGCGTCGGGCGCGAAGTGGGCCGTCAGGTAGCCGATGTTGCCCGTAAGTGCGCAATATCCGCCGTAAAACCAGTAGGGCACGGTCAGTCCTATTATCGAAGCCCACAGGTTGCGGCTGCTGAAGGCCATCAGATTGGTGGCCGTGAGCACCCAGAGCAGCGGTACGAAAAACAGTGCCTGCACGAACAGCGTGCTTGCCACGCCTATCATCATGAAGGCGTAAAACATCTTTCCCTGGGCGCGCTTGTCCTGGTAACTGCTGAAGAGGAAGAGGTAGGCTACGATGAAACACAGCTGCATTATCCACACGTCGGCCGTGCCCGCAGCCCAGCTTGTGCCGCCTGCCGCTGAAGCCGCCAGCGTGGCCAGCACGAGAAAAGAGCATGACACCATGCGGCTGTACATGCGTATGAGTGCGTGGCGGTTGTTCAGCTCGGCCATAAGGTATGCCGACACTGCGAAGACGGCAAACTCTATGTATGAGTCTGATGATATCAGTCCGTCTGCCAGCCATGCCGCCGTGGCGTAAACGGCAGTTACCGGCAGGGCGAAACGGCTTTCTGCTATCCTGTTTTGTAATCGCTTCACTTTTATTCAATTCATAATTCATAATGCATAATGCATAATGCAAGGTCGGATGCAGTGCTTGTTTGTGTTGTCAGGCACAGCCCGATTATGAATTATGCATTATGCATTATGAATTGTCAAAGGTCTTTTCCTATGTCGCTGCGGAAGTATTTGTCGGTGAAATTTATCTTCTGCGCCTCAGCGAACGACTTGGCTAAGGCTTCGTCTTTGTCTTTTCCGTAAGAGCTTACGGCTATCACGCGGCCTCCGGCCGTCACCACTTGGCCATCTTTTACGGCCGTGCCCGAGTGGAACACGATGCTGCCCTCCACGTCGTCGATGCCTGTTATCGGGTATCCTTTGGCGTATTTCTCGGGATAACCACCGCTTACGAGCATCACGCAGACGGCAGCGCGCTCGTCTATCTCTATCTGCCTGCGGTCGAGGTCGCCGCAAGCCACGCCCTCGAAGAGGTCTACTATGTCGCTCTTCAGTCGCAACATTACGCTCTCGGTCTCAGGGTCGCCCATGCGGCAGTTGTATTCTATCACCATCGGGTCGCCGCCTACGTTTATCAGTCCGAAGAAGATGAAGCCCTTATAGTCGAGCCCCTCTGCGGCAAGTCCTTCCACGGTAGGGCGGATTATGCGGTCTTCCACCTTCTGCATCCACTCTTTCGTGGCGAACGGTACCGGCGTAACGCTGCCCATGCCGCCCGTGTTGAGGCCCGTGTCGCCTTCGCCTATGCGCTTGTAGTCCTTCGCTTCGGGCAGTATTTTGTAGTTCTTGCCGTCCGTTAGCACGAATACTGAGCACTCTATGCCGCTCAGGAATTCCTCGATGACTACGTTTGCCGACGCGCCTCCGAACATTCCGCCCAGCATCTCGCGCAGCTCCTTCTTGGCTTCGTCGAGCGTCGGCAGTATCAGTACGCCCTTGCCGGCGCACAGTCCGTCGGCCTTCAGCACGTAAGGGGGCTGCAGCGTCTCGAGGAAACGCAGTCCCTCGTCGAGCGTTTCGCCGCTGAATGTCTTGTATTTTGCCGTCGGTATGTTGTGCCTTTGCATGAAGCCTTTGGCGAAATCCTTTGAGCCTTCAAGCTGCGCGCCGAGCTTCGACGGGCCTATCACTGGTATTCCGGCCGTGCGCGGATCGTGCTTGAAGTCGTCATAAATGCCTTTCACCAGCGGGTCTTCAGGACCTACCACCACCATGTCTACGCCGTTCGTCACGGCAAAGTCTTTCAGACGCCCGAAGTCGTCGGCCTTTATGTCTACGTTTTCGCCTGCGTTAGCCGTTCCGGCGTTGCCCGGAGCTATGTATAGCTTCTCCACTTTCGGGCTTTGTGCTATCTTCCATGCAAGGGCGTGCTCGCGCCCTCCGCTTCCTAATAGTAATATTTTCATAGTTAAATAAGTATTTAAGACCCACCCTGAACCCCTTCCGCAGGGATGGGTCTCTGTTGGTTTTACTTCAAATAGTCCTCGAAATACTGTGTGATTCTTTCGTGCAGATGTACGCTTTGGTGTCCCATCATGTTGTGCCCTTCGCCCGGATACACGTAGAAGTCAGGCTGCGTGCCTACCTCGTTGCACTTCTTGATGAACGACAGGGCGTGTTGCGGCACCACGGTCGGGTCGTCTGTGCCTATGATTATCTGCAGTTTGCCCTTCAGGTTCTTGGCCTTGTTGATGAGGCTGGTCTCCGCGTAGCCTTCAGGATTGGCTTGGGGCGTGTCCATGTAACGCTCGCCGTACATCACTTCGTACCACTTCCAGTCGATAACCGGGCCTCCGGCTACGCCCACTTTGAACACGTCGGGGTATGTGGTCATGAGCGACGTGGTCATGTATCCGCCGAAGCTCCAACCGTGTACGCCCATTCTCGTGGTGTCAACGTAGGCCAGCGACTTCAGGTATTCTACGCCTTTCATCTGGTCTTTCATCTCTTCCACGCCGAGCCGGCGGAACGTTGCCTGCTCGAAGTCGCGCCCGCGGTCGCTCGAGCCTCGGTTGTCGAGTATGAAGAGCAGGTATCCCTTCTGCGCCATGTACGTCTCCCAGCTGCGGCTTGCGTAGTGCCAGCTTGCCTCTACGTTGCGTATGCCCGGGCCGCCGTAGACGTAGACCACGGTAGGATATTTCTTCGAGGGGTCGAAGTTTACTGGTTTCACCATTCTGTAGTACAGGTCGGTCACGCCGTCGGCGGCCTTTATCGTGCCGCAAGAGTATTCGGGCACGTTATATCCCGCCCACGGGTCGGCTGCCGTGAAGTAGTTGGTGCGGCTTGCCTTCTCGGTGTCTATGATGTCGATGTTGCGCGGCACGTCAGGCTCTGTGTACCTGTCGTAGGCGTAGCGGCCTGAAGCCGAGAGCATGGGGCAGCGGTGTCCGCCCGCTCCATACGTGTTGGCGTGCACTCCCCGGCCGTTGTCGAGCAGCGTGCGCTTGCCCGTCTCTATGTCGACTGAGTAGATGTTGTTTTGTATCGGGCTGCTTTCCGTCGATACGATTATGGCCGTCTTGGCCTTAGCGTCGAAGCCAACGAGGTCGAGCACTATCCATTCGCCGCTCGTAATCTGCTTCAGTTGCTCTCCCTTAGTATTAAAGAGGTATAGGTGGTTGTAGCCGTCTTTCTCGCTTTGCAGTATGAACTTGTCTGCGTCCCACGGCAGGAAGGTTATCGGGTTCATGGGGTGCACGTACTTGTCGTGGTGCTCCTTGTATAGCGTCGCCGTCTTTTCGCCCGTCGCTGCGTCGTAGCTTACGAGCTGCATGTCGGTCTGGTCGCGGTTCAGCTCTATCATGTAGACCGTCTTGCCGTCGGGGCTCCACGCCACGTTGGTAAAGTAGCGGTCGGTAGGGTCGCCTGCTTTCAGGTAGACGGTGTTGCCCGTCTGCAGGTCATAAACGCCCACGGTTACCTTGTGGCTGGCTTCTCCGGCCATGGGGTATTTGGTCGGCATCAGCGTGGCTATGCGCGTGTCGACGTCTGTCAGGGGATAGTCGGGCACCATGCTTTGGTCCATTCGGTAGAAGGCAAGCCGCTGTCCGTCGGGGCTCCAGAACGTACCTTTATATATGCCGAACTCGTCGCGGTGCACGCTTTGGCCGTAAACTATGTCGTGGCTGCCGTCTATCGTAAGTTGTCTTGTCTTTCCTTCGGCGTCGGTTACGTAGAGATTGTCGCCCTTAACGAAGGCTACGGCGCGCGACTCGGCGTTCCATTCCGCGTGGGTTTCGCCCTCGGCGCTTTGCCTCCAAACCGTTTTCTTCGCCTTGAAGTCAACCAAGAGGCGTTCGTTCTTCCTCCGTATGAGCATCAGCGGCTTGTCTGCGTAGGGGAAAGAGGCGTACATCAGGTTGTGTATCTTGTCGCTTTCGCCTGTCGTTCCGGCCCAAGAGTTCACGTCGTCGAGCGTGAACAGGAGCTTCTCTTTTCCCGTCTTGACGTCAACAGTGTAACATTCTTCCACGTCGAGGCGCACCAGCCGGTCGCCCCACCATGCCAAAGTCTTGTTCTTCGGCGTCATGTTGTGGTAGTTCGTACCGCCGAAGTTGAGGTCTTCGAGCGTGAACTCCCGTTGTTGGGCGTAGGTCTTAGTCATGGGTAACATCGTGAGCAGGGCCGCCAGCAGCAGTCCCGCGCGGCGCAATGTGTGGTTCGTGCCTTTAGTCGTCATATCGTCTTCCTTTCTTACCGAAATCTCGTTTGTCCTTGTTCCCCTTAAAGTCGCGTCCGCCCCGGCGGTCAAACTTGTCGCCACGGCGTTCGTCGCGCCCTCCCCGTTCGTCGAACCCTCGGCGTTCGCGCGGTGAGCGGCGGCGTTCGCGGTCGTCGGAGCCGCGCTCCTTGAAGTCAATGCGGTGAAACTTGAACGTGCGTATGTCGCCTTCCTCGTTGTCATCCTCTGCGTCGAGACGCTTCTTGAACTCGCGGTTTTGCTTGAAGCGGTGCTTCTCGGCCATGGCCTTTTTCTCCTCGTCGGTCTTGAGTATGTTGCCCGCGCCACGGAAGTCGCTCAGCTTTCCTTCGAACATCTGGTACTTGCGGAACTCGCACTCGAGCGAACCGTTGTACACCGGAATCTTGATCGACGGCTTCAGGCCTATCTGGTCGAAGCATTCCTCGCGGTAGCTCAGTATCCAAGCGTCGTTGCCCTTAAACTGGTGTTTGAGCGTTTCGCCTATCATGCGGTACGTGCCGAGCAGGTCGGGTGTGGATATGCGCTCGCCGTAGGGCGGATTGGTCACCATTATCGCCTTGTCGGCCGGCTGCTTGAAGTCCTTGAAGTCGGCTTGCTCTACGGTGATGTCCTTAGTCAATCCGGCGGCGCGTGCGTTGAGGCGTGCCTTGTTTACCGAGGCCGGGTCTATGTCGTAGCCGTAGATATGGTGGGTGAACTCGCGCTCCTGCGAGTCGTCGTTGTAGATGCGGTCGAAGAGGTCGGCGTCGAAGTCGGGCCATTTCTCGAAGGCGTATTCCTTGCGGAACACGCCCGGGGCCATGTTTCTCGCTATTAGCGCGGCCTCGATGAGCAGTGTGCCCGAGCCGCACATGGGGTCGATGAAGTCGGTCTCGCCGTGCCATCCAGTCATCATTATCATGCCGGCGGCGAGCACCTCGTTGAGCGGAGCCTCCACCGACTCCTGCCTGTAGCCTCGGCGGTGCAGGCTTTCGCCGCTCGAGTCGAGCGAGAGCGTGCAGCGGTCTTCGGCTATGTGCATGTTGAGGCGTATGTCGGGGTTGGCCACCGAGATGTTGGGGCGCTGGCCGGTCTTCTCGCGAAACTGGTCGACGATGGCGTCCTTAACCTTGTATGAAACGAATTTTGAGTGGCGGAACTCGTCGGAGAACACCACCGAGTCTACGGCGAAGCTCTTCTTCAGGTCTAAGTATTGGCTCCAGTCTATCTTCTTCACTTCCTCGTACACGTCGTCGGCCGACTGTGCCTTGAAGTGCTTAATGGGCTTTATCACCCTTATTGCGGTGTGCAGGCTGAAGTTTGCGCGGTACATCATTTCCTTGTCGCCCGTGAACGACACCATGCGCCGCCCTATCTGCACGTTGTTAGCTCCTAACTGCGTAAGCTCTTTAGCCAAAACGGGCTCCAAGCCCATGAACGTCTTGGCGATGAGTTCAAATTCTTGTTCCATTAAATGTTATTGTGATTATGTGGTTTTACTGTATAAGTCTCCTCTCCGTTGAATAACTTTTCCAACGGCCCGTGTTGATACAACTTCCCTGATTGTCTGTGTAAGCCCATGCGTTAAGTTGCCGATTGCCGGCAATGCGGTTCAGAATATTGTCTGCAAATTTAATCTTTTTATCGTTACGAGCCAAATTTTTTCCGCTTTTTTCAGCCCTTAGCCTTCTCTTTGTACAGGGCGAAGAGGCGCGCCGTGACGTCCTCTTCCGCCGTGTCGGGGCTTATGCCGTAGGCCGCGAGCACGGCCCGGTCGTTAGTGCGGTGGGCTTGTCGCAGGTCGTAGGGCATGGTGGTGTCGTCGTAAAGGTCGGCCAATGAGCTGTCGGGGTACTGCGAGCGGGCGTCGAGCACGGCCTGCGCCGCGGCCTCTATCCTTGCCCTTTGTGCCGCCGTAGGCTCGGGCCACGGAAAGTTGTTGTAAACTATGTCCTTGCTGTAACGGTAGCGCATCTCTAATCGTCCGCATACCGTGCGCATCCATGCCATGTGCGCAGAGCTGGTGAGCACGCCGAAGTGGTAAAGCGTGGCGTCGGGGATGATTAATACAAGGTTTGTCGCTATCGTGTCAGCCGTCATAAAGCCTATTGGCACATACCGTCTGCGCTCGGACGAAACACTTGGAACGACGATGAATGTTTCGGGATTGTTTGTCTCCCTGAACAAATGTGGCGTGTCTGCCAAGCGGCGCGTGCCTGCGTCCGTACTGGCCATTCGCATATCCCTGCACTTTTTCACCCTCTCCATTACCAACGGCATGCGTCGCAGTTCAGCAGGTGATACGCCGACGAGCCATAGGCAGTAACGCGGCAGTTTGTTTATGTATTCCTTCGCCCCTATGAGTTTCTTTATGTATTGCTTGGCTGTCGGCTCGCGTCTTATGAAGCCTTCGTATTCGGCGGCTTCTATGATAAGATTGCCACCGTCGGTAGGTTGGTTGCCTTTGGTTATTTTCGGCACGTCGCATATAGGCTGGCTTCGGCTCGTTATGAATATGTCTGGCGCAACGGTCAGGTAAGCGTTTATGTTTGCCGCCTCTTTCACGTTGTCGCCGTCGAAAAGTAAGCGGGGCTTGTTGCTTGGCGCGCAACTGAACCCTGTGATCACGCAATGCACGTGAGCCTTTTGGTTAGCTTCGCTGTCCCAGCGGAACGTGCGTCGGCCAAAGTCTATGTGTATGCCGAATTTTTCATATAGCGGTTGCCACAATATCGCTACTTGCTCTCCCTGCGTTATCGAGTTTGTCGATACGAATGCCGTTCGTATTTCCGTGTCTTTCATGTATTCTGCCGCCTTGTAAAACCATGCCCCAACATAGTCTACAGTCTTATTCTTAGGGAAAAACGGCAATATTTCTTTACGTTGTGCGGCGTTCATCTGGTTGTTACCCACGAACGGCGGGTTGCCTATTACGTAATTTATCTCGTCGCGCGGGCACACGGTGTTCCAGTCTGTGGTAAGGGCGTTGCCCTCCACGATGTTGGGATACGACTTCAGCGGCAGGCAGTCGAGGCTGCGGCCTACGATGCTCTCTGTCTCGCGCGCCGTCTGCAGCTCAGCTATCCAAAGGGCCGTGCGCGCCACGCTGACGGCGAAGTCGTTGATCTCGATGCCGTAAAACCGGCCTATCGACACCTGTATGGGGCTGAACTCGCCGCCTATCTGCATCTGCCCGTCGGCGTAGACGAGGCGCAGGGCCTCGTTCTCCATGCGGCGCAGAGAGAGGAAAGTCTCCGTCAGGAAGTTGCCGCTGCCGCACGCCGGGTCGAGAAAGCCCAGCGAGGCTATGCGCGAGCGGAAGTCGTCGGCGGCTTGCCGGCGGCGCTTCTCGTTTCTTATTTGTGTTATGCGGTCGAGCTCTTTGCGCAGGCCGTCAAGGAAGAGCGGGTCTATCAGGCGGTGTATGTTCTCGGTGCTGGTGTAGTGCATGCCGCCTGAGCGGCGCGTGGCGGGGTTGAGCGTGCTCTCGAACACGGCGCCGAATATCGTCGGCGATATGCGGCTCCAGTCGAAGTCGTCGCTGGCGTGCTTCAGCAGCAGGCCGGCTATCTCGGCGTTAAGGCTCGGTATCTCTACCGCCGCGTCGGCGAAGAGGCCGCCGTTGACGTAGGGGAACGAGGCTAAGAGCTCGTCTTCCATGTATGGGTCGCGCTCGGCGGCGGGCGTATTGAGCACGGCGAAAAGCTCCCTTAGAGCCGTGCGCATGCGCTCGGGCGGAAACTGCGCCAGGTAGTCGTGGAACAGGCCGTGGCGGCCGAACACGCCGGCGTCCTCGGCGTAGAGGCAGAACACCAGGCGCACGCACAGCACATTGAGCGAGCGCAGCGCGTCAGGGCTGTCCGGGTGGATGTAGCGTGCGCGCAGCGCGTCGTATATGCGGCCTACTATCTCGCCCGCCTGCAGCGAAGTCTCCACCTCCTTGTGCACGTGGCGGTCGGCCGCGTCGACGAGGAAGCGCAGGCGGTAATGCTCGCGCGGCAGGTCGTCGATGAGTATCTCTTCGGGCTCGGCCGAGGGGTTGCCCATGTCGTAGACGAGCATCGAGCGGAAATTGCATGCCACTATCCAGCGCGGACGCAGCTCGTAAGGCAGCTCGGCCGAGTATCGCTTGGCCTGCTGGTAGGGCGTGAGCATGGCGCCGTCGCTCTGGCGCACGGGCTTGCGCAGGTCCTTGTCTATGCTCTTCTGCTCTATGAGTACGTGCGTAGGCTCTATGTATGCGTCGATGAAGCCGGTGTGGCCGAGGCGCACTTGGTCTTCAAACTTTATTATCTCCTCGGGCCGCGCCACGCCCAATACGTCGCGCAGCAGCGCGAGCCAGTAAGTCTGCGTCTCGCCCTTCTCGTAGCCGCGTCCCCGCCATTGGTCGGCGAAGGCCTGCGCGGCTTTGGCAGGTTGCATGCTGTCTTTCACTTATGGGAGTTATATGAGTTATGAATGCAAATGCGGTACGGGGTCATCGTTCGTTGTATATAAAGTTGAGGCCGTGACGCTCGTATCTTAAAAACTTCCTGTCAGAGCTTACGAGTGGAATACGGTCTGAAATCGCTTGGGAGATAATCATACGGTCGTTAGGGTCGCGGTGGTCGTCATAAAGAGGTAAACTTGCAAAACTCTTCAGATGTCTTTCAGTCACTTGCTCAATGTTGATTCCGGCATTATCCAAGTCTGATATCACCTTCTCTGCATTTTGCTTTATTTTTCCGGTCTGACAGAGGTGGATAAGCTCTTGTACGCACACCGTACTTGTGAAAAGCACGTTTGAGAAATCAAGTAAGTCTATTTTTACCGACGGACTTAAATAATCATCCGAATAAAGGAAATAGACCAATACGTTTGTGTCAAGCAGTAGTCTCATTTCAGCACCGCCCTCATGTCAACGATGACATTGTCTTTTCTTTTTCCTTCGTTTTCCAGCATCCACTTTGCGGCCTTTGACAGCTTTTCAGGCGGCATGGCCTTCAACTTGGCAAGGAAATCCTGCCAGTCTTTTTGTCTTTCTTCCTTTGTTTTTTTCGTTCCCATGTTTATTCGTATTTTATATAATCTTGGTCGAAACTGTTTCCTTACTTGCATTGCATTTGCATTGCAAATATAGTGGTTTTACCTGACAATGAAGAGTGATAGATGAATTTTATTTTCGCAATAGTATGAAACCGCATTGATTATTCATTTTTTTTCATTGTTCATTATTCATTTAAATTTCTTTCTTTTTGTCATTAGGGAAATGTCTGCGAAATGGCGTGAAATAGGATTCCACAGGGTGGCTTTGGGCTAATTATGCGCTGTTTTGTAACCTTCTGAAACGCGAAAGGTGGCCTTTTACCCTGCGATTTGCTATCTCTGAGATTGCAAAACGTGGCGTTTTGCATGCGTTTAGGCCGTGAATACGGGCGGCGGAGATGGCCTTTGATGGTGATAAAGGTATCCTTTACGGGTGACGGATGCATTCCAAAAAATGTTAAAAGGCTGCTTCTGTTTGCACATTTTGGCATGAATGAGCGTAACGTCTTGTGCCTTAAGTGTTTATGTTTGCACGCGATTCCGGCGCGTATTTGCGCCGTACGGCTCGTTGTTTTGCGCCGCAGGCCTTCTCAGTGTTAAACGGTAAGTCACGATGAAAGCATAATGCGGCTTTTGCTGACAATGTGTAAGCGTGGGCGAGACCTGCGTGTAGGTGCTGAAATGTGAAGTAATATTAAAATAAGGATTGCGTGTGCCGCTTTCATGCAAAAGTGATAACTTTGCATGATGATGTTTTTAAGGTAAGATGGAGATATTTCAGAGCATAATAGACAATAGCGGTTTTCCCGCGCTTACGGCTTTTCTTTTGGGCTTGGTGGTAGCCTTGCATCCGTGTCCGCTTGCGGCCAACGTGGCGGCTATGGGCTATTTGGCCAAAGACGGGCACGTGCGCCGCCGCGTGCTGCTTAACTGCCTGGCTTATACTTTTGGCCGTATCATTGCCTATTCGCTGCTGGGCGTGGTGCTGATAGCCGTGTTCAGGGGTACGGGCGGCGTTGAGGCCGTAGGCCGTTGGTTCGGCGAGTGGGGCGAGAGGCTGCTTGCGCCTGTGCTGATAGCCGTAGGGTTGTATTTCATTCTCGACCGTTTCATCCACAAGCATGAGCATTGCCCTGACGTTTCGGCGCGCGGGCGGCGGTTCCACGGGCTGTGGGGCAGCATGCTGTTGGGCGTGCTCCTCGCCCTGTCGTTCTGCCCGGAGAGCGCCATTGTGTATTTCGGCATGCTCATGCCGCTGTCAGCGCGCTCTTCGGGCGGCTATCTGCTGCCCGTAGTGTTCTCGTTGGCCACGTCTGTGCCGGCCGTGCTTTTGGCTTGGGCCGCGGCTTACGGCATAGGCGCTACGCAGGCCGTGAAGCGTAAGATGAGCGTAGTGCAGAGGTGGATTAACGTAGGCGCGCTTTTCATAGGTGCGGGAGTGTTTATGCTGTTTTTTTAAAGGCCCACCCCAGCCCTCCCGAAGGGAGGGAGCTTAGATAGTCATGCTCATATAAGTAGGGCTTATCCCCTCTCATTAGGCTAATTGGTCTAATAAGAGGGTATAAGCCCTATCCTTATTAATAATAATCATCTTTGCATATCAAGGCTCTCTCCCTTTGGGAGGGCAGGGATGGGTGTCAGTTGGCTTGGAACTGAGCGTCAAATCTTACCTCCACGTGTTCGTATCCCATGGCCTTAAACATTTGGAAAAACTGTTTCAGGGCGTTGTCTTCGGCGCTGGCAATGTTTTCTTTGGTAAGGCATCGGGCCTTCATCTTAGCCTTCGCACGGTGGTACATGTCGTCGCGCGCCTGGTCGCTCCACGTACCCGACTCGAAGAACGCTTGCGTCTTGGCCTCGTCGATGAAGTCTTCGTCGAGCAGCTTCACCTTAGGAAGCGTCACGCGCAGCGTGTCGCCGTCGAGCCTTACCCAGTCGTCTTTTGCTTCAGAGAGGTCTATGCCGAGGCGCAGCGTGCCCGTATAGATGCGTATCAGCTCGTCGTTGCGGAACAGTCTTCTCCTCGTCGTGTCTATCATCTCCTCGTCTTCTATGGAGAGAAACTCCCATTCGCCTATCTCTTTCATCTTCAGCACCTGCGTAGGCGTTGCGTCTATCTTGTCGTTTACGTGCACGGTAACGTCGTCGTCGGCGCACGTCCTTACGAGATAAGCCGCCGAAACGATGGTCAGCATCACCGCCGCCGCTATCGCATAGAGCCTTATGCGGGCGGCCTTAGCCGCCAGGCCGGCGAGGCCGGGGCGGCGTTTCCTGTTGCGTGGGTTATTGTCTTCCATTTTCAATCGTGGTGTTTTCGAGGAGCAGCGGCAGGTCGTCGGCCGTAAACTCCTTGCGGAACGTTATCGTAATGTTCTCTTCCTTGAAGCCGAGGCGCGCCAACATGGGCACGAGGGCGTGGGTGGCGCCGACGCGCGCCATGTCGATTATGCCCATCTGCGGTATGCTCTTGATTATCGCCTCGCGGCCCTGACGCTCGTAAGAGGCCATCTCCGCGTCGGTGAAGTTAGAGCGTATCAGGGCCACGTGCTTCTTTATCTCGTCGTGGTCCACGCGCGTAGAGACAAGCTCCACTTTGGGGTCGGGCAGCGTTATCTCCACCTTGTCGCCCCGTATGCTTACGTTCTTTTCCGTAAAACCGTTGAAGTCGACATACGCCTTGAGCTTAGCGTCTATGGGTATGGCTATCTTGCGCTCTGACATGGGCACGCCAATGTTTATCTTACGGTTGAACAACGAGCCCTTAAGCTCCACCTTGTCGTTGTGGGTTACTATCTTGTGCACTTGGTATTCGGCAGTGTACAGCTTTGAACACTTCCTTATCTGCATGACCATCACCGGTACGGTGTCTATCGAGCGGTCGGTCTGCTTCGTCAGTTTCCCGTCTCCGCACGAGGCAAGCGCAAGCGCGGCGGCGAGTAAAAATATAAGTTTTTTCATATTACGATACAAAGTTAGTAAAAAACAAGGCAACTTTGCTTAATTTCCGTGGTTATTTTTCAGTGATTGCTTACATCTTTGATGTCTTTTGTGCGCTTACTCGAAAAATTGCTGTACCTTTGCGGCGTAATAAACATAAAAGAGAATATGAAGTTTACCCGCACGTTGCTCATAGCCTCGGTTGCCGCTCTCGTATTTGCGTCATGCGGCGAAAAGAAGCAGAGCAATGACATTATCACTAAGAAACCGGAGGTCAAGGCTCCGTCGCAACCCGTCCGCATGCAGGACTACAGCCACAAGGAGGAAGTAGAATGGCTGGGCGGACAATACGTAGTTGACATCAAGAGAAGCGCCGACAAGTCGATGCCCGTAATATCAGACGACGCCGGCGGGCGGTATTACGACAACACGATAACGGTGAAAGTGACGCGCCCTGACGGCACGGAGTTTTTCAACCGCACGTTCACTAAGGCCGACTTCAAGGCCGAGGCCGGCTCTGAATACGTTGAGAAGAACGCCCTGCTCGGCATAGTGTTTGACCGTGTAGACGGCGACTACCTTGTGTTTGCCGCCAGCGTGGGCGCCCCCGACGTGCTGAGCGACGACTATGTGCCGATGCTGCTCAAGCTGTCAAGGCTCGGGGCGGTGAGCATAGAGAAAGACACGAGGCTCGACGGGGACGTTGAAGAGTAAAAAGCGAAGAGTGAAAAGTGAAAAATCCAAATGCTTTGCAGCCGAACATGGTGATGGATTTTTCACTTTTCGTTTTTCACTCTTCACTTATTTCATCCTGTATTCTTGCGGCGTGAGGCCTGTCAGGTGCTTGAAATACTTGCAGAAGAAGCTGACGTTGGGGAAATCGAGGGCGTAAGCTATCTCGGCCACTTGCCTGCCGCTGTATTTCAGCATTACCTTAGCGTGGGTGACGACGGCGCGGTCTATCCACTCTTTGGCCGTTATTCCGCTTATCGACTTGATGGTAGTGCCGAGGTATCGGGGTGTCATGCACATCCTGTCGGCATAGAATTTCAGCTTACGTTCGCGCCTTCCGTAGGTGTTTACGAGGCGTATGAACGTGTTGAAAAGCTCCTTGCCGCGCGACGTTTCGGGCGTTTCAGTGTCTGATTCTATGTTTTTCAGGTAACCGTAATAATGTATTATGGCGTAAATCAGGCCGTTGAGCGTCTCGCCGGGGAAGCTCTCCATGCTCAGCAGATGCCACACCGTGCCGAACATCCGCATGACTGCCGCTGCGTCTTCATCCTGCGGATGTACGGTGAAAAACGGCGCGTTGCCGTTATACCACACGGGCAGCGTGCTGCCAAGCGCGGCATTCAGCCGCTCGTTGCTTATCATCATGCCGCACAGGTCGAAGTCTTCCGACATATAGTTGATTTGCAGTATGCTGCCGGCATATATGAAGGCGAACGTGCCTTCGCCGTATTCGCGCTCAATGAGGTTTACCGTAAGCCTGATCTTTCCTTTCCTGATGTAGCCCATGCGGCAGTCTTCCATTATGTAGGGCGTGTCGGGTTGCAGTATGTTTTGCAACGCCTTGTGCCCTTCGCCGAGCATGGCTAGCTCCTTACCGATGAACTTCACGGGCGCATGCTCGGCCTTCATGCCGCCCACCATGCTTCTAAGTTCGCTGAACGAGAAGCGTTCAGGTGATTTGTTTTTCATTTTCCTTTTATTTCATTATCGTGCTGCAAAAGTACAAAAAGAACTCATCCGTGCAACAATATGCCGCTGAAAATGCATCATCGGGCGGCGCATGAGTACGAAAAGAACATCATTTCCTCATTTAAGATAACGCCCGTGCATGCGTTTCAGGCTATCTTTGCAGGTGAATAAAATATGCATAGAAAAGACATGAAACGGCAGATGTTATCTTTAATAGCGCTCGTCTGTGCGGTGGAAGGCATGGGGCAAGTGACTCTGGAGCAGTGTAAGGCGTGGGCGAGAGACAATTATCCGGTCATAAGGCAGTACGACTTAGTGGAGCAGAGCCGCCGGCTCACCGTGGAAAACGCCGCTAAGGCGTGGCTGCCGCAGGTGGGAGTGAGCGGCGCGGCCTCTTACCAAAGCGACGTTACGACCATTCCGGTAGACATTCCGGGCGTAGACATCCCGACGATAGGCAAGGACCAGTATGACGTGAACCTGACAATAAGCCAGCAGGTGTACGACGGCGGGGCCGTGGCTTCGGCCAAGCGGATGGCCGAGGCGCAGGGCGACGTGGGCCGGGGGAAGGTTGACGTGGCCATGTATGACGTGAACCGCCGCGTAGACGAGTTGTTCTTCGGCGTGCTCGTGCTCGACGAACAGATAGTGCAGGTGCGCATATTGATGGACGACTTGCGGCTGTCGTTGGCCTCGGTCGAGGCCATGACGAGGGCCGGAGTGGCCAACCAGGCCGACGTAGACGCCGTAATGGTGGAGCAGGTGAGGGCGCGCCAACGGGAGACGAGCCTGACGGCGCAGCGCGCTACGTACATGAAGATGCTCTCTACGTTCGTAGGCCGGGAGATTGGCGGGGGCGACTCGCTCGTAAGGCCTGCGCCGCCCGTGCCGCAAGACACTGCCAACCGTCGCCCCGAGCTTGGCCTTTACGCCGCCCAAGACCGTCTGCTCGACAGCAAGATGAAGGCTCTCGACGTGAGCCTGCGCCCGCACGTAGGCCTGTTTGCACGCGGAGGATACGGCAATCCGGGACTTAACATGCTGAAAGACGACTTTGACGCTTATTATAAAATAGGTGTAACGCTGACGTGGAACTTCGGTTCGCTGTACACCCGGGCCAACGACCGCCGCAACATAGAGGCCGAGCGGCTGACCGTGCAGTCGGAGCGTGAGGCGTTCCTGTTTAACACTCGCCTGCAGACGCAGCTGCAAAGCGGAGCTGTGGACAACCTGAGAGAGCAGATAAGGCAAGACGACGAACTGATAACTCTGCGCAAACGCATACGCGAAAAGGCCGAACTGCGTGTGGCCAACGGTACGGAGACCGTGAACGAGATGCTCCGCGACATCAACGCCGTAAGCGACGCGCAGCTCGGCAAACGCCTGCACGAGATACAACTCTTACGGGAAATGTATAAAATCAAGTACTTGAATAACTTTTAGGGTTATATGGTTTTGGGGTTATACGGTTGTGCGGTTTTGGGGTTATACGGTTGCGCGGTTGGGCGGTTTTACGGTTTTGGGGTTATACGGTTTTACGGTAAATACATTTATGAAAATAAACATTTAAAACTTAAGGATATGAGAAACATTGTGTTTGCATTGGCTGTATTGTCGTTGGCGGCATGCTCTGACGACGGCATGGAGCACGACGCTACGGGCGTGTTTGAGGCTACCGAGGTGATAGTGTCGGCCGAGCAGACGGGCAGGCTGCTGTATTTCAACGCCGACGAGGGCGCTAAGCTCTCCGCAGGGCAGCAGGTGGGGCTTATCGACACGGTGCAGTTGCAACTGCGGGCCATGCAGCTCGGGGCAACGAAAGAAGCCTACGCGAGCCGGCGGCCTGACATAGCGAAGCAGATAGCCGAGACCCGGCAGCAGTTAGACAAGGCCGAGCTTGAGGTGAAACGTTACGCGGCGCTCGTGAGAGACAACGCCGCCGACCGCAAGATGCTTGACGACGCCGAGAGCAGCGTGCGTGTGCTGCGCAGGCGGCTTGAGGCGCAGAAGTCGCAGCTCGACAACACTGCGGGCAGCCTGAACAGGCAGATGGACGCGGCCGAGATAGAGCGGCGCATGGTGATAGACCAGCTGCGCAAGTGCCGAATAACGTCGCCCGTAGGCGGCACCGTGCTCGAAAAGTATGCCGAAACGGGCGAATACGCCGTGCCGGGCAAGCCGCTGTTTAAGATTGCCGACGTCTCGGACATGTACCTGCGCGCATATGTGGCCGCTCCGCAGCTAACTTCGCTGAAGATAGGGCAGCAGGTGAAGGTGTATTCAGACCTCGGCGATGACGGCTGCCGTGAGTATCAGGGCACCGTGACGTGGATATCGGACAAGGCCGAGTTTACCCCGAAGACCATACAGACGCGCGACGAAAGGGCCAACCTGGTCTACGCCGTGAAGATAAGAGTGAAGAACACCGACGGACAGATAAAGATAGGAATGTACGGAGAGGCGGACTTTCTCACCTTTTAATATTATGATTTCAGTTTCAGATTTACGTAAGAAATACGGCCGTGCGGAGGCTCTCGGCGGACTGAGCTTCAGCGTAGACGAGGGCGAGATATACGGAATGATAGGTCCCGACGGGGCAGGCAAGACCACGCTGTTCCGCATCTTGGCCACGCTGCTGAAGCCCGACGGCGGCCGGGCCACCGTAGACGGGCTCGACACCGTGGGCGATTACCGCCGGTTGCGCCGACGCATAGGCTACATGCCGGGACGCTTTTCGCTCTACCAAGACCTGACTGTGGAAGAAAACCTGAGGTTTTTCGCCTCGGTGTTCGGCACCACCGTAGAGCGGAACTACGACCTCGTAAGGCCGATCTACGCTCAGTTGGAGCCGTTCAGGCGGCGCAGGGCGGGCAAGCTCTCGGGCGGCATGAAGCAGAAGCTGGCCCTCTCGTGTGCGCTGATACACGCCCCGAGGGTGCTGCTGCTCGACGAGCCTACCACTGGCGTCGACCCCGTGTCGCGCAAGGAGTTTTGGCAGATGCTGCTTAAGCTGAGGAGCGACCACGGCATTACCGTGCTCGTGTCGACTCCTTACATGGACGAAGCCTCGTGGTGCGACCGCATTTCGCTCGTGCAAGACGGGCGGCTGCTCCGTACCGATACGCCCGACGGAGTGTGCCGGGCGTACTCGGGCAAGCTGTATGCCGTAAGATGCGGCGACATGCGCCGCCTGACTGTTGCCCTTAAGGGCAGCGGCGAGGTGGAGTCGGCGTTCGCTTTCGGCGACAGCTTTCACGTAACGCTGAGGCCCGGAGCCACGGTTGGTGCGCTGCGCGACGGTCTGTCAGCCGTAGGACTCGGACAGGTGGACATACGTGAGATAAGCCCCTCGGTGGAAGACTGCTTCATGGCACTTATGGGAAACAGCACGGCTGACGCCCACCTGCACCCTGATATTTGATACGGGCGTAATTTGTTGAGATTCAGGCGTTTGCCGACAGCGTTGCAAAACATGGCTTACGGCCTTGCAAAAAGCGGCCTTTTAGGCCGTAAAAGGTAACCTTTCGGCGTGCGGAAGGATGCCTCTTGCCGACTCGGATATTTGCTACGGCTTTTCGGTCGGCCGACTATTACATATAAAAGATGATAAGTATGGATACGGAATACGTGATAAAGGCGGAACAACTGACAAAGCGGTTCGGCGCATTCGTCGCCGTAGACCGCATAACGTTCGGCGTGCGCCGCAGCGAGATATTCGGTTTTCTCGGTGCCAACGGTGCCGGCAAGACTACGGCCATGCGCATGCTGACGGGGCTAAGCCGACCTACGGCGGGGCGGGCCGAGGTGGCCGGATACGACGTAGGCCGCAGTCCTGAGGCGGTGAAGCGGCGCATAGGCTACATGAGCCAGCGGTTTTCGCTTTACGACGACCTTACCATAGCCGAGAACATGCAGCTCTTCGGCGGCATATACGGCATGAGTAAGGGGCGGATTAAGGACAAGACGGCCGAGTGCCTGCGCAGTCTCGGGCTTGAGGGAGAGCGTTCGTCGCTCGTGGGTTCGCTGCCGTTAGGCTGGAAGCAGAAGTTGGCCTTCGCCGTGGCCACGATACACGAGCCCGAGATAGTATTCCTCGACGAGCCTACTGGCGGCGTAGACCCCGTAACGCGCCGCCGCTTTTGGGAGCGGATATACGAGGCCGCAGACGGCGGCACCACAGTATTCGTGACTACGCACTACATGGACGAGGCCGAGTATTGCGACCGCGTGTCGGTAATGGTAGACGGACGCATAGCCGCACTCGACACGCCTGCCGCGCTGAAGGCACGCTTCGGCGCAGACAGCCTGTACGACGTGTTTTACCATATTGCCCGTGGGGCGGAAAGGAGTTGACGCATGAACCGTTACGCTTCTTTCATATTCAAGGAGTTTCTCCACATCCTGCGCGACGTGCGCAGCGTGCTCATCCTGATTGTGATGCCTGTGGTGTTGCTGCTGTTGTTCGGCTACGCCGTCACGACTGAAGTAAACAACGTGCGCGTGGCGGTACTCGACATGTCGCGCGACGAGCTTACGCGGAAGGCGTGCGACCGTCTGGCGGCCAACCCTTACGTCACCTTGACCGAATGCGCAGCCGACATGCGCCGCATAAACGAACTGCTGCGCCGGGGCGAGGCCGACGTAGCCGTAGTGTTCGGTGCGGGCTTCGCCGCCGACGTAGTGCGTCAGGGCGTGGCCGATGTACAGTTGCTCGTAGACGGCACCGAGCCCAACCAGGCCACGATACGTCAGCAATACGTCGGGCAAGTGCTGGCCGCCATGCGCTCGGAGCTTGCTGCAGCAGGCACGGCCGGGCCGGGATTAGCCGTAGTGCCGGTAACGCGCATGCTTTATAATCCGCAGCAAAAGAGCGAATACAACTTCGTGCCGGGCGTGATAGGCATGATACTCATGCTCGTGTGCGTGATGATGAGCAGCATTGCCATAGTGCGCGAGAAGGAGACGGGCACAATGGAGCTGCTGCTCGCGTCGCCGTTGTCGCCGGCCTGCATTGTCTTGTCAAAGCTCGTGCCTTATTTCGTGATCTCGGCTTTCAACGTGGCCACCGTGCTGCTGCTGTCGCGTTGCGTCCTCGGCGTGCCTATGGCCGGCAGCCTGCCGGCCTTTCTCGGGGTAACGCTGCTCTACATTCTCGTGGCCCTTACGCTCGGTCTGTTGGTGTCAAACTTGGTGCGCACGCAGTTGGCGGCTATGGTTCTCTCGGTGGTGTTCATCATCCCTACGGTCTATCTCTCGGGGCTTGCATTCCCGTTGGAGAGCATGCCGCGCGTGCTGCAGTGCGTTTCGGCCGTCGTTCCTGCGCGCTGGTTCATCGATGCGGCGCGCCGCCTGATGATTCAAGGCGTAGGCCCGGGCAGCGTCATGCAAGACGTGTGGGTGATGTGCCTCATGGAAGCGGTGCTGCTCGCCGTTTCGTTGAAGACGTTTAAGATAAGGATTTAAGGAATGAAAGCTGTTGGATATTTGATAAGAAAGGAGTTTATGCAGATTAAGCGCAACGCTTTTCTGCCGAAGCTGTTCGTCGTGTTGCCGGTAATAATGCTCTTGGTAGTACCTTACGCTGCCAATCAGGAGGTGAAAAACCTGAAGTTTTGCGTGGTAGACAACGACCGCAGCACTTTGTCGCAAAGGCTTGTCAGTAAGATTGACGCGTCGTCTTATTTCGCGTTGGCATCGGTTCAGGGCGATTACCGCAGTGCGTTGAAGTGCGTTGACGACGGCTTGGCCGACGTGATACTTGAGATACCTGAAGGCTTTTCGACCGATTTCACGCGTGAAGACGCGGCCGGCGTCAACGTGCATGCCAATGCGGTCAATGGCGTGAAAGGTGCGTTGGGGCAGGCTTACATGCTCAACATAATATCAGATTTTGCCTCGTCGCTCCGTTCGGGGCAAGGCTTCGCCGCAGGACAGCCGTCGGTTGCCGGCGTGGATGTCAGTCAGCGTTTCCTTTTCAACGAGCGTCTTGACTACAAGGTGTTTATGGTTCCGGGCATAATTGCCATGCTCTTGACGCTTCTCATTGGTTTTCTTCCAGCCATCAACATTGTCGGCGAGAAGGAGCGCGGCACTATTGAGCAGATCAACGTCACGCCGGTGGGCCGTGCGGAGTTCGTCCTTTCAAAGCTCGTGCCTTATTGGGCGATAGGCCTGTTCATGCTTGCATGGTCGATGTTGCTGGCCTACGTGTTTTACGGCATGCAACCAAAGGGCGGCGTTTGGCTGATAGTCTTGTCGTCGTTGCTGTTCTTCTTGATAATATCGAGTCTCGGATTGGTGGTGTCAAACTATTCTTCCACTATGCAGCAGGCGGCTCTCCTTATGTTCTTTTTCCTGATAATATTCGTATTGATGAGCGGCTTGCTCACTCCGATTTCAGGCATGCCGCGCTGGGCGCAAGTGCTTACTTACGCCAATCCGCTGCGTTATTACATCGAGTGTTTGCGCTCCTTGTATCTTAAGGGAGCCACTTTTGCCGATCTCGGAATACAGTTTCTCTCGATGTCGGTTTACGCCTTGATTTCGTGGGGATGCGCAATCTTAAGTTACAAGAAGACTAATTGATGTAAACAACTTGCCGCAAGCCATACGCGGAATTATCGTTTGGCTTGCGGCAGTTAGTCATATAACCAGCTCCACGGGGCAATGGTCGGAGCCGTAGATTTCATTATGGATGCTTGCCGACTTGATTTTGTCGGCAATTCGGTTGGATACGATGAAATAATCTATACGCCAACCTGCGTTCTTTTCGCGTGCGCGGAATCGGTATGACCACCAAGAGTACGCTCCTTCAACGTCGGGATGCAGGTAGCGGAAGGAGTCAGTGAAGCCGGAAGACAGCAGATTGGTGAACTTTTCGCGCTCTTCGTCGGTAAAGCCGGCGTTCTTGCGGTTGGTCTTCGGGTTCTTCAGGTCTATCTCCTTGTGTGCCACGTTCATGTCTCCGCATGCTATTACGGGCTTTACGGCATCGAGCCGCAACAGATACTCGCGGAAGTCGTCTTCCCATTTCATGCGGTAGTCAAGTCTTTTCAGCCCGTCTTGCGAGTTAGGCGTATATACGGTTACGAGGTAAAAGTCTGCCGTCTCAAGCGTGATTACACGTCCTTCATGGTCATGTTCGTCAATGCCGAGGCCGTAAGTTACGCTTAACGGTTCGTGACGTGTGAATATGGCTGTGCCCGAATAGCCTTTTTTCTCGGCGTAATTCCAGTATGACTTGTATCCTTCAAACGCTAAGTCAAGCTGCCCTTGCTGCATCTTTGTTTCCTGAAGGCAGAAAAAGTCTGCGTCAAGTTGCCTGAATGTGTCACTGAATCCCTTGCCTTCGCAAGCGCGCAGGCCGTTGACATTCCATGATATCAGTTTCATGTTGTATGATTAAGTGTCTTAGATTAAAATCCACCCCGGCTCTCCTTGAGGAGGGTCGGGGCGTGATATTGGGGTAAATACTTTTGTTTTTTACTTAGAATTTGGCCATTTTTATGGCATCGATGGCGCATTCGTCGCCTTTGTTTCCAAGCCTTCCTCCGCTTCGGTCTTTGGCTTGTTGCAGGTCATTGGTGGTCAACAATCCGTAGATGACAGGTATTTCGCTCTTTGCGTTGAGTTTTGCTATACCGTAAGTCACTCCTTGACAGATGTAGTCAAAGTGCGGAGTCTCGCCGCGAATGACGCTTCCCAGAATGATGATGGCATCGTATCCGCCGTTGAGAGTCATTTGGTGAGCGCCGTAAATCAGCTCGAAACTGCCGGGAACGGTCTTTACATGGATGTTCTCTGGCAGCGCGCCATGCTTCTCAAGAGTCTTTACGGCCCCGTCGAGCAAGGCACCCGTAATCTCAGGATTCCATTCTGCTACTACGATTCCGAAGCACATGTTGCTTGCGTCGGGAACTTGTGACGGGTCGTAGTCGGACAGGTTGTGTAATGCGGTAGCCATTATTTGACGGTAACTCGTTCGATGTATTTGTCTATTTCGCCGTAAACGGGAGAATTGACGTATTTGTTCTTGATGTCCTGATATATCTTAAGAGCTTCGTCTTTCTTGCCTTGATTCTCGAGAATCTCGCCTGCCTGGAGCAGGAAAGTCGGCGAAAGGCTGTTGTTTGCGTTATCGGCGGCTTCTCCGTCAGCCATGCTTGCTGCCTTCTTCAGATACTCTACGGCCTTGTCGAGCTGCTTAACGTGAGCGTAGGCGTTGCCGAGTGCGGCAGTAGCTGCGGGGCTGATCATCTCGTCGTCTGCGGTGGAATATTTCTCAAGATATTTCACTGCGTCGTTCCATTTGTCGAGATTGGCATAGCAGAGGCCTGCGTATAGGTTGGCAAGATTGCCTGCGTCAGTGCTTCCGTAGTCTGAAGCGATGTTGATGAATCCCTTATATCCGGTGCTGTCGCCTTTCAGCGCGATTTCATATTGCTGCATGGCGAAGTAGTCTTGTCCTTTTGCCAGGGCGGTGCTTGCCTCCTGTTCCCTCGGTCCTGATACGTAAGTGTTGTAGCAGAGGATGCCTCCGATGATGAGAATGATTAATACTACAGCGATTGCGATGGTCTTTTTGTGCTTCAGGAAGACCGCCTCTTTCTGACTGAGGGCATCGTCCATAGTGCCCTTCTGTTCCTTAAGATTTGCCATTTATGTGTTATTTTTGATTTACTAATTTATAAAGTGTGGCAAAATTACGGATTTTATCCTGAATATTGAAATTTATTGCAGACTTTTTTTGCTTTTGATTGATAAATCAAGTAACTTTGCACTAAAAGTAGAACGGCAAGGTTATGTTTCTCAGCAAATTGTCAATAGTTAATTATAAGAATATCAGTGAGGCAGGGCTTGCTTTTTCTCCCAAGTTGAATTGTTTCATAGGTCATAACGGCGTGGGCAAGACCAATCTGCTCGATGCCGTGTATTACTTGTCGTTTTGCCGCAGTTCGTCGGCCGTTCCTGATTCTTGCGTAATGCGCCACGGCAGCGACTTCTTCATGCTCGACGGGCGTTATGTTGACGATGAGGGGGGCGAGGAGAACGTGACGTGCGGCATGAAGCGTGGCTCGAAGAAGCATTTCAGGCGTAATAAGAAGGAGTACAAGCGCCTGTCGGCGCACATAGGGCTTATTCCGTTGATACTTGCTTCTCCGTCTGATTCGGTGCTTATCGACGGCGGAAGCGAGGAGCGCCGCCGTCTTATGGACGTGGTGATATCGCAGTATGACAAGTCTTACATCGAGGCTCTCGCCCGTTACAACAAGGCTTTGCAGCAGCGTAACTCATTATTGAAGGCCGAGGGTGAGCCTGACGGTGACCTGATGGCCCTTTGGGAGGAGCAAATGGCGGCCGAGGGCGAGGCCGTTTACCGTAAGCGCGACGCCTTCATAACAGAGATCGTGCCTTTGTTCCAGCATTTTTACAGTGACATTTCACAGGATAAGGAGCGCGTTTCGCTCCGCTACGTGTCTCATTGCCAGCGTGGTCCGTTGCTCGATGTGATACGCCGCGACCGGCATAAGGACCGCGCCGTAGGCTATTCGCTCCACGGTGTGCACCGTGACGACTTGGAGATGCTCATCGGCGACCATCCTATCAGGCGCGAGGGGAGCCAGGGGCAGAACAAGACGTTCGTCATATCGCTGAAGCTGGCCCAGTTTGAGTTTCTCAAGCGAATACGGAGCAACGTCAGGCCGATATTGCTTTTAGACGATATTTTCGACAAGCTGGACGCCAATCGTGTGGAGCAGATAGTGAAAATAGTGGGCGGTGAGGGGTTCGGGCAGATATTCCTGACAGACACCAACCGTGAGCATCTTGACCGGATATTGCGCGGAAGCGAGCTTGATTATAAGTTGTTTTACGTAGAAAACGGCGGGATTAGCCGTAAGGAGGCGGACTATGTTCAGGCGTGAAGTGCAGTCTTTGGCCGACATCGTTGCACAGTGTCTCAGGCACGACGGCCTTGAGACACCATTGCGCCAGCGCAGGCTGGTTGACTCGTGGGGCAAGGTGGTAGGCAATGCCGTCGAAAGATATACCGGCGACAAGTTCATCCGCAACCAGACGCTGTTCGTGAAAATCCTTAATCCGGCCTTGCGTGCCGACTTGTCGATGATGCGAGAGCGGCTTGTCAGGAACCTGAACGTTGAGGCCGGCGCAGTGATAATTACCGATATAAAGTTTTTCTGAAACTATTAATTCTCTTCTTCGTGTCTTAACTCTTAATTCTCTTGTCCGAACTTTCCCTGACTTTGAATATCATCGGCACCACTTCCTTGTATATTTTCTTGTCGCCGGCGATGTTTTTCAGTAACAGTTCGCATACGCGCTCGCCTGTCAGGTGTGCCTGGTCCATGATGGCCGAGAGCTTCGGCGTGACGAAAAACGACGTGTCCGTCTCCGTGAATCCTATTATCGCCACGTCCTGCGGTATGCGTAAGCCGAGCGTCTTTATGGCGTCGAAGGCGGCATAAGTTATGATGTCGTTGAAGGCGAGGATTGCGTCTGGGCGGTCGTCGCGCGTCAGCATCTGCAGCGTGGCTTCCCTCGCATAGTCATAGTTTATGTTACCGTTGATTACGATCGAGCGGTCTATCTCTATGTTGCGTTCCCTCAGTGCTTCGAGATAGCCGTGTTTGCGGCGCTTCATCATGTCGAGATGCTGCGGCCCGCCTATGAAGGCTATGCGCCGGCTGCCCGTATCGATAAGGTGGAGCGTGGCTTCCTTAGCCGCCTCGTCGCCGTTTGACACTACCGACGAGAACATGTCGGGCAGGCATGTTCGCGCGAAGAACACCAGCGGTATGCCTATGTTGTTGATTTCCACGAAGTGCGAATAGTCAACCGTGTCTTGCGCCAGGCACGCTATGATGCCTTCCACGTACATGTTGACGAAGTTGTCTATGGCTTTCTCCTCGCGCAGGTGGTCTTCGTGGCTGTTGGCCGCTATCACGGCGTAGCCGGCCTTCGTGGCATAGTCTTCTATTCCGTCGAGCACTGCCGCGTAATAGTGTGTGACGAGATTGGGCACTACCACGCCTATCACCTTAGGCGTCTTACGCCTGAGGCTTTGGGCGAACGGGTTGGGGCGGTAGTTCAGCTTCTTGGCGAGGGCTTGTATCTTCGTGCGCATCTCTTCGCCCACTTCGTGGCTGTCTCTCAGCGCGCGCGACACGGTGGCTATGCTTACGCCTAACTGTTCGGCCATTTCCTTTAATGATGTCCTGCGTTGTCCCATTTGTCTCGTTGAAGTATGGTTGAATAATGCAAAATTAATAAAATCGGCGAAATACGCAAACGTTTACGTAAAAATATTACTATGATATTTGATTTGCATGCTGATTTTGGCACGCATGGCGGCATGTCGTTTTGCAAGAGCTTGCCTTTGGGGGTGTGAAAGGCGGTCTATTGCACGCTAAAAGGCGGCAAATTGCAATGCAAAATGCCGCCTTTTGTAATGTGCTTGTTGTCAATTCGTTACACAGCTTGATTCGGCTCCGTCGCCATGCCGCCCTGTTTACATGGGCAGCAGCTCGTCGCCCTCGAGGTCGCACGACGTGAAGCCCATTTCCTGCGCTTTCTTTTTGTCGAATGCGAAATACGTGGCGCGCCCTTCTACGCACGTTTCTCCCTCGGAGTTCTCTATCCTTACGTCGATGGTCACGAGGTTGCGCCGTTGCTCGGCGATGCGTCCGCGTACGGTGATTTGCCGCTCGGTAGTCATCACGGGCTTTTTATATCTTATCTCGAGCTTCGTGGTCATGCCGCTGGTCTGCAGCTTCCTGAACACCACCCAGCCTGCCGTCTCGTCAATGATAGTGGCGAGTATGCCTCCGTGCATCGTGTCGACCCAGCCCTGGAAGCGGTCTTGCGGATTCCAGAAACTAATGATGTCTTCGCCGTCTTCGTAAAAGACCATTTGTATTCCCGTAGGATTGTCGGGGCTGCAGCCGAAGCAGTTGTAGCCTTCTTTCTGCATCCAGGGATTCTTTATCTTCCTCATTGCGTTATTGTTTTTTTGTTGTTAGAAGGTAAGTCTCATCATCAGTCTTACGCCGTGCTTGCTGGCCGTGGGCAGGTTGAGGTAGTTCAGGCGGCGCACGTACTCAATGTGCACTATCTTGAAGATGTTGTGTATTCCCGCAACTATCTCAACGTATGGGCGCTTCGGATCCATGACGTATGCTCCTTCGGGGAATTGCATCAGCAACGGGTCGCCCGCGTTGGAGGCCAGCGTGGGGTTGTTCTTGTCGGTAAGCGTGCCCCATAAGCATTTCACTCCGAGCCATTCGCGCCACTTCAGCTTCTTTATCAGTGGTATTCGGTTGAATATCTTTCCGTTAAGGTCCCATGATAGGTCGAGGCTTGCATATCGGTCGTTGAGAAACTCCATGTTGTTTATCAGGTTGAACGTTTCGTCCTCCACGATGTATGACAGGTTGGCGGCCGGCATTATCAGCAGCGGGAACGGCACTTTGTTCCACTGTATTCCGCCTTTCACCATTACGTCCACCTTTCCCCAACTGTTCAGCCAGAAGCGTTTATACACGCTCGCTTCGGTGAAATTATAGTCGTACTGTCCTCCGAGGAAGCCTTTTATGCCCACTGTGTGGCCCAGCGTGAACACGGGAGCGTCGAGATTTACGGGTAGTCGGCGTTGCTTCGTGTTGACGAACGTCTCTCCCGGCGCGAAGCGCAGCTCCACTCGGGCCTCCGTCGTCCTAATCTTGTTGTATCCGTAAGGCATGTTGCCGCCGTCGGCGAACGACAACGGCGTGAAATGCATGTTGCCGCAGGCTTCGTTCTCTTCGGTCTTCAGGCTTACGATAGTTCTGAACCCCCATTCTTCCTCGCGCTCGAACTCGATTTGCTGGCGGTTGTAGAACATCATCTTGTCTACGTCGGTCCACTTCCATGCGGTGAATACGTTGTCCTTGTCGGTGTGTACGAACTTGTCCGAAGGCGAGCACACGTCGTATGTCGTGGTGAACGTCAGCGTGCACTTGGGGAACTCGCGCGGCAGGTATTCCTTCTTGTTGAACGAGTAGGTCACCTCTCCCTTATAATAGTTGTTGTGGCTTCCCCAGCCTCGGGCGTAATATCCCGAGAAGAACCAGTGCGGATTGAGGTTGGCCGTGGTCTGCGCGCTGATGCGCGTGCGCAGGCCGTCGATGAAGTTAGTGGTTATCATCGTGTTTATCGGCCCTATGTCCACCTTGCTCGGATGCTTGGCGCTTCCGGTCTCTACGAAGTTCTCCACGAACGCCTTTACGCCGAATATGATGTACTTGAAGCCTTTTATCTTGCTAAGCCCCTCGATGAAGGCGTCCATCGAGTTTTCGCTCTTGGTCAGCCTCACGGTGCGATGCCGGTTCCAGAAGTCTTCGTCGCGCATCCTCGCGTTGGCCTCGTGTATCACCTTCGCCTTACCCCTGAACAGCATGTCGGGTATCTCGTCGAACGCGTAGTCGTTCATTCTCGTCGTCCTTATCACGATGGCCTTAGCCAACGACTTTGCTATCGACATCTCCACGAACATGTCGTCGGTGGTCAATACCCATTCGCCGTTGTCGAGCTTGGTGTACTCTTGGATTATCTGCATGTTGTCTACGAAGTTCACGTCGCTTTTCTTCGGCAGCGTCAGCTGGCACCTCTTCACGTGCAGGGTGGAGTCGGTCAGTATCCATAGGTCGCCCCTGAAGCCGAAGTCCTGCTGGTTGTTGGGCATGAACTGCAGATGATAGCACAGGTCCTTGTCCACGTATACGGTGTCGGCAATGTAGAACCTGTAGAACGCAATGGCGTTTTTCCCTATCGGGCTGGTGAACGGATATTGCAGCAGCCTTATCTGGTCGTCGTACAGGTCTACGTCTGTGAATACGTCTTTCAGCACCGTGTTAAGTATGTCTCCCGTCTGTATCAGGTCGTTAACGCCGCTCGAATTTTGCCCCATGATTATCGTTTTCTCGTTTTTGGGGTCTTTACGGTATAAGTTTTGCGTTACGGTCTCTTCTACAGACAACGGCAATATCAACTTGTTGTTGTACGGACAGACCTCTATTTGGTTGACAAGCCATTTCTTTTTCTTCATCTTCTCGCTTTCGAGATCTGCCGGGTTTATGTCGTTGAACGCCAGTGTTATTTTCTGGTATTTGCTGTATTGGTAGTAGTCGTGGTTCGCTAGGTCGGTGCGCTTCTTTGCCTCTATCACGCGTTTCATCAGTTCTACGGCCGGATTATTCTTCCTGCTGTACTTGCCGCGCTTAGACCTTATCGTTACGGCCTTCAACTGTTTGGTCTCCTGTTTCAGGGTAATGCGCATCGTGTCAGGCGTGTTCGGCCCGATGAGTATGTTCAGCGTCTTATATCCCACGGCGCTAAACGTCAGGTATTCGTCGTTGTGGCGCAATATAGAGAAGTGTCCCGATTCATCGCCTGAAACGGCAGTCTTCTCCTCTTTATATAATATGCTGGGGTAGGGGATGGTTTCTCCAGTCTTTTCGTCGACCACAACGCCCGTTATCAGTTGGGCGCATACGGTCTGCGTCAGCGTTAAGAGGAGCAATATGAATAGTTTTCTCATTCTTTGTGTCTTATGTATGTATTAAGTGGAAGCCGTGCCCGCAGGCTTTGTCGGGCTTTTCTTGCGGCTTCGGGCAAGGAGTTTCAGCCTTTAGGGGCGGCTTATTCTATCTGAAATCCACGCTTGTCAGTTGGCTTAGTTCCGTTATTATTGCGTCGGGAATGCTTTCGTCGTGAGTCTCTTCGGTCCAGCCTTCGCCCTTAAACCATACGGTATGGCATCCTGCTTTCTTGGCCGGTATGATGTCTTTGTCGAAGCTGTCGCCTACTACTACCGTCTCGCAGGCCTGCATTCCGAGGGCTTCCACCCCGAGAGTGAATATCCGTGGGTCGGGCTTGCGTATCCCGACAACGGCCGACTCTACGACGCTTTTGAACAGGGCGTCGAACCCGAATTCTTTCAGCACCACGTTAACGTTGCCGTAAAAGTTGCTTACCAGCACCATGGGGTATTTTCGGCTAATCACGTCGAGCGTCTTGCGGCTTCTTGCCGTCTCTTCTTTCACGCCGGCGTAAACGTCGTCGAGTATGACGTCGTGGAGACGTTGCAGTTCTGTTTCGTCAAGGCTTAAATAGCGGTTGGCGGCAAGGTATTCAAGCTCTATGCGCAGTTTGGCGTCGAGCGTATTGCGGAAGGTGAAGTCGGGCATGATGATTCGGTGGGAGCCGAGCGTCCTTTCGGCGTGCACGTAAGCCTCGCGGAATTGGCGTTCGGTTATCTTGACGTCGTGGCGCATGTACGCCTGCCACAGCACTTTGCCCCAATGCCGGCCCGACGTGTCGAGAGTACCTCCGTAATCGAATATATATCCTTTTATCATACAATCTTTTTTGTTATTTCTTTGCACAGGCACTCATGCTTCTTATGCATGTAGACGTAAATCACGGTGAATACCGTTATCTCGATAAGCATGTACACCCACGGACATCCTAATACGCTTGTAACGTAGAGGCAGATGGCGCGCATGTTGAAGGTTAGGATGTTGGTGTATTTCATCAGCGGGCGGCTGCCGTCGAGAAACTCGTTACGGAGGTCGGCCGGCATTAGCGCCACGTCGCCGTATTTTGCCTTGACGGCTGCCATCATCTTTTGGAACGACGGAGAGCGGCGTTCCTGGCTCTTGCAATAGTTGGCGTAATTGTAATAGAACATCTTAGCGAGCAGCGCTCCGCGCTTGGGCAGATTGTCGTAGATGTCGCGCTGGCCGGCGTAAGTGTCGAGCTCGCTGCCCTCCTTGCCTTTCAGGAACAGCAGGTGTATCTGGCGGTAATAGTCGGCCAGCGAGCTTTGCGGAGAGTGGCACAACAGCCCGGCCATTAGGGCGAGCACCCATATCCACGGGCCCCAATAGACGTCGGTGCCCGGCACGGGTTGCCACATCATCCTCAGGCAAATAGCCACATAGATCGAGAAAAACCAAATGTCGCCGGCGAATCCGTCGAGCACGCGGCCTACCAGTGTCTTTTTTCCGGTGAGCCTTGCCAGCTGTCCGTCGGCCGAGTCGCAGAAGTTGGCTGCCATCAGCAGCAACACTCCGGCTATGTTGTGCGTAGTGTCGGTGTGTGAGAACATCCAGGCTGCGCCTACGCCGAGGATTATCGAAATTACGGTTATAGCGTTGGGGTGTATCCCGAGCTGCTTGCCAGCCAGGGCCATTACGAGGCCTACCGGGCGCGTAAAGCGCATGTCAAGCCATTCTTCAGTGTCTTTTGATTTTATTGAAGCGTTAAGTATGTCTTTGAATTTGCTCATTGTCTGCTTGTCGATTCGTCACTTTTCACCTTAAATGTTATCGCTTCGGCGGCGGTGTCCTTGCATCTTGAGAAACTTGGCCAGTCGTTGAAGTCGATTATGGCGTATGAGCCGTCGTCGCGGACGATACAGTCGCCGCCGTAAACGTCTACTCTCGTCAGTGCGGCAAGCCGTTCGGCGTCGCTTTTCATCTTGTCCGCGTCAAAACGGTAGCGTCTCGGACGGCCGTTAACCTTTTCGTCGCCGAACTTTGAGTAGCCGTCGTCGTCGGGGTAGAACGTCATGAAAAACCCCGTACCGCTTACCCCGTAGAATTTTACGAGGTCGCCCTTTACGTGGGCCGTAGTCACCACGTCTTCCATGCCTCTCTCCCTAAAGCGTGCGAGAGCGGCGTCTCGCTCGGCGGCGTTTCTTGCGTATGTCACGTCGTCACGGCACTGGGCGGCTTCGTCGCCGCGCTTCAGCCAATATCCGTCGTCGCCCTCTTGCGGTGCCGCCGGCAGTCCGTAGGCTCTCATCAGTGTGTCTACGGTGCTCCGCCTGCATGCCCTGATGCCGTCGGGGCGGTTGATTACGCGGCGGCCCTCCAGCTCCTTCGCCTTGAGCACGGCCAGTGCCTCGGGCGAGCGTGCCATCGTCAGGATCACTTCGGCGTCGTCATCCGCAGTCAGGTTTTCTTCGTTTACCGACGATACGTAGTATCCTTCTTTTTCCAGCAAGGCTCCTACGGCGTCGATTATGGCACGGTCTCGCCCTACCGAGTTGGGCGAGAATCTTACGGCCCGGTACACTTTAAGTACTCGTGTCATCTCCCGTCGCGCAAGAATTGTTCGCCTTTTTCTATGTCAGAGGCATGGTCTATGTCGAAAGCCGTGCCCATGTCGGCTGCCTTGAGGCGCAGCCCGTTGCGCAGCAAGGCGCGCTGGAAGTTGCGCATGCGGCTTTCGCCGTTGTTGATGCATTCGTTTAATACGTCGATAGCCTTCGGCGTAAGGCCGTAGACCCCGGCGCTGACGTATTTGCACTGGCCGTGGCCTGTGTCGTTAAAGGCGGTGATGTTCATGTCGTCGTCGGTCTTTACGTATAGCGGCTTTTCGTCGTCTACGTAGCTGGTGACGCCCATCACGCCGTCGGCACCCTCGCTTAAGGCCGCCTGCAGCGTGTCGGCGTATTGCCTGAACGACTCCTCGCCGAACACGGTGTCTACCGTTGTCAGGCAGAACGGGCCGTCTTTCAGCTTGTCGCTTATGGCGTAGAAGCTGTGCATGGAGCTCGGAGTGCTCGCCGCCACTGTCTCTACGGGCACGCAGCGTCCGCCGACGCCGAGCGTGCGCAGTCTTTCCAAGTGGGCGGCTACGTCGGTCATCTCCTTGCGGTAAACCACGACAATGCTCTCGGCTCCATTGTCGGCAAATACTCGCATAAGTCTGTCTATCAGAGTTTCGCCGTTTATCCTTACTAACGGTTTGGGTTCCTTTACGCCTTCTTTAGCGAGGCGGGAACCTTCTCCGGCTGCTATTATCGCATATTTCATTATGTGCTAACACTAATTCGGCGGCAAAATTAGGCATTAAGGATGACAAATGGAAACTTTTTATACTATTTTTAGTTTTTTCATTGGGTTTTAAATGCGGGATGTGAACAAATGTGTTATTTTGTCCATCCGTAAGTGTCTCGTTTTCATATGTTTACGTGCTGATTGCAAAACGCCGCCTTTTAGGCTGCAATAGGCTACCTTTCATGCTCTAAAAGATAACCTGTTGCAGCCTAAAAGGCGGCGTTTTGTAAATGCGTCTGCCGGATACGGCCTGTCTGGCGGCAGCCGTCAGTTGTTGATGTCCACGGTGCCCGAGCCGGCTATGTGCGTCTCGCGTTTCCCTACGCGCCCGTCGATGTCTATGTCGCCGGAACCTGCCGTGCTGCATTCGGCTTCGTCTATATCGGCGTCTTGCAGGTCTATGTCGCCTGAGCCTGCTATGGTGGCCGTTAGCGTCCGTGTCTTTATTTGGTCCATGCTTACATCGCCCGAGCCTGCTATGCTTATCGTGCATTTGCCGGTTTCGAGGCTTTTAAGGTTTACGTCGCCCGAACCTGCTATGTCGATGAGCATGCTTTCTGTGGTGATGTCGCTTTCCGACTTGAAGTCGCCAGACCCTGCAAGCCCTATCCTGCTTAGTTTCGGCGACGTGACGTATATGTCGACGTCGTTGCTTGAGTTGCCGAATATCCCGTCGTCTTTAGTAGATACGCTCAGCGTTTTGCCGTCGCATTTGATGTCTACGTGCGCAATGTCGTCCTTGTCGCCGTTGAGCCTTACCGACGTTTGCTCTCCTTGCATGTAATACACGTCGAAGCTGCCGCTCACGGATATCGCCTCGAATCCTTTTGCCGCAGCTTCGTCAGCCGTCACGGCGACGTCGTTGTTCGTCGCGTTGATGCTTGTTGCGGCCATGCCATTTTTAGTCCCGTTGGCGCACGCTGTTAACGCCACGACGGTGAATGTTGCTAATAATGTATTCTTCGTGTTCATAGTGTTGTGTTTTTAGTTTTTTTATATAAGTAGACGCAGATAAGCGTGGAAATGTTGCAGCCGCATACGGCCTTTTAATATATGTTTACATTTGCTTGTTTTTGCTTACGACGACGGGCGGACACGTGGCTTGCCCGTGTCCGCCCGCTCTCGTTTCGGGGTTCGGTTATGGTGCTTATTGTCTGTTGTCGTCGAGGAATTTCCTTGCGGCGCGCAGTTGGTGGCGCATTATGCTCAGGAACTCTTGGCTCTCCTGCAGTATGTTGAGGTAGAGCAGCGAGACCTTCAGGTTGGCGTTGTTGTCGCGATACATGATGTCTATCACGTGCTTGCGCATCACCGAAAGCTCGTCTTTGCATTCGTCGGCAATGTTGAGCGTTTCCTGATACAGGTCGTACCTGTTGGTGGATATCATCTGCTCTGTGTGGTTCATCAGCTCGTTTATCTTGCGGCGCGTGCCTTCAAACTCGTCGATATATTCCTGCGGCAGCGGGTTGAAGTTGTTGTCCACGTGCTCCTTTACGGGTTCGAGCATTCGCTTCAGGCAGTACATAAACTGCTGGTTGGAGTTGGCGCCGAGGTGGAACCACGTGTTACGCTCTATGGCTATCGGGGCCGGTATGCGGCGCATGGCCAAAAGCTCCTTGCGGCGGAATTTCTTCAGCTGCGACTGCTCCTCTTTCAGGGCGCTGCCGCAGTGGCGCAGCTCCTTGCGGTTCTCGTTGCTGATGCCGTCGATGATGCGGTTAAACTGCTCGAGGGCGAACTTGGTGACGTAGCTCTGCGTGCGCGCCACATGCTTTGAGAGCAGGTCCCATACTATCTCCTTGTCCCTGGTGCGCATCATCAGCTGGAACACGTCGTCTTTCTTTTCCTCCTTCTGCTTCTTGGCAAACTGGCGGTTACTGCGCCACAGCAGGTAGATGTCGAGAGCCATGAAGGCTATCATCACTACTATTCCGCCGAAATGCATCATTGCGCACACTATGGCGCAGGTGGCGAAGGCTACGCCTGCCGTTACGAACCAGCCGCCGATGACTGATATTACGCCCGTAACACGGAATACGGCGCTCTCGCGGCTCCATGCGCGGTCGGCCAGCGAGCTACCCATTGCCACCATGAACGTGACGTAAGTCGTAGAGAGCGGCAACTTGTAGTTGGTGCCGAAGATGATGAGCATTGCGGCGAGCACGAGGTTGACTGAGGCGCGCACCTCGTCGAACGCAGCTCCGTCGGCCAGTATTGCCTCTTCCTTGTTAAAGCGTTTGTCTATCCAGCCGAGCAGGCGCTTGGGCATGATCTTGGCTATTGCCTCGCCCATGTCCTGTGTGGCGCGTACCACGCTGCGTGCCACGCGCGACGAGCCGAACATCTCGTCGCCCTCGTCCTGGCGGCTGAGGTCAACGCTGGTCTTAACGACGTTTTGCGCCTTTTTCGACGTGGTCATAGCTATTATCATCACGATGCCGGCGAGCACGAGGTAGAGCAGCGGACTCTTGGCCGACGACATGAGCGACGTCATCATGAACGTGTCGAAGTTGCCGTTGCCGTTGGCGAGGAAGTCCTGCATCGAGTCAAGTCCGGCGAGCGGCACTCCGATGAAGTTTACTAGATCGTTGCCGGCGAAGGCCATGGCCAGTGCGAAAGTGCCGGCGAGTACTATCAGCTTGAAAACGTTGACGTGCAAGAGGTGGAGCACTTCCATGATCACCGTGAAGCCGATGAAGAACACGACCATGAGCATCGTGGTGTTGGACTCGATCCACGTGCGTGCCGCCTCGCTGATGTAGGGCGAAGTGCCTATGCCCGTGATGAAAATAAAATACGACAGCGACGTGAAGGCTATTCCGCCGAAAATCGCTATAGTGTAACGCAAGTGTTTCTTATAATTAAAGGTGAAAATTATTCGTGATATCCATTGCACTATCACGCCGAAGAAGAACGCTATGGCCACAGACACGAAGATGGCGATGATCACGCTCAGGGCCTTGTCGCTGTTGAGCAGGTCGTAAATTGTGAGCGACGGGTCGGCATGCATCTTGAGCATGGCGAGGACGAACGTACCTCCGAGCAGCTCGAAAACGAGCGACACTGTTGTGGATGTGGGCAGGCCGAGAGTGTTGAACACGTCGAGGATAACTACGTCGGTCACCATTACGGCGAGGAAGATGGTCATCACCTCCTCAAACGAGTAGTTCTCAGGCCGCATTATGCCGTGTCGCGCCACGTCCATCATGCCCGCGCTCATCACGGCTCCAATCAGGATGCCGATAGAGGCGACGAAGAGCACCGTGCGAAACTTGGCCACCTTAGCGCCGATGGCCGAGTTTAGGAAGTTTACGGCGTCGTTGCTTACGCCTACGAATAAGTCGAACACCGCCAATACCAGCAGGAACGCGACTATCAAAAAATAAATTTCTGTCATAAAAACGTTCTTGTTTAAACTGTTTTAAATTTTGCTGCAAAAGTAGAAAATACATGTTACAGACAGTTTAAGCAAATGTTTCATTTGTGTTACAAACGTCGCGGCCTCTCACAGGCAGTGGCGTGGAGGCTCAAATCACGCAGTCCATCGTCACGTCGAAATCGTCGGCAGGAATGGCCGCTCGTTTTTGGAAATCAAAGCATACGCCTATTTTGTATGCGTGTGTGGCTTTCGGCAGGAAGCGGTCGTAGTAGCCCTTGCCTCGGCCGAGGCGGTGGCCGGCGGCGTCGAAGGCCATGCCCGGCACTACTGCTATGTCGATATTCTCATAACATGTGTAGAGTTTGCCCGTAGGTTCCATTATGCCGTAGTGCCCCGGGGCGAGGTCGTCGCGACTTTCGTATATGCGTATCTCCATGTTTTCGCCGTCGATTACGCGCGGCAGGAGCACGGTTTTGCCGCTCCGCACGAGAGCGTCCACGGCCTCATGCGTGTTTACTTCGTCGGCGAGCGAGTAATACATCAGTATGGTTTCTGCGTTGACGACTGCAGGGTGGACGAGTAGTCGTGATACGGTATGAAGCGACATGCTCTCCAACTCTTTGTCGGAGAATTGCCGCTTCATTTCCTTTATGCGTTTGCGTAGAGCGCGCTTTTCGTCGTTCATGCCAGCGTTATGTAGTTCATGTTCGTGCGCGGAATGCGCATTTCGCCTATCATAGCCGTTTTGTCGTTCTTCTTTTTCGGCTTGCCGTCGGGCTTCGAGGGGAATGCCTCGCCACGCTCAAACACGCCAAGCGCGGCTTTTATTACGTTGTCGTCGAGATTCAGGTATTCAATCCAGTCTTCCTCGTCCATTATGTTGTAGATTATCCGGCTGTTGATGAATCTTTCGAGCAGTCCGTGCGACTTTCTTATCATCAGGTTGCGCCGCTTCAGTCCGTTCTTGTCGGCGTAAGAGGCAAACTTGTCTACGGTGTTCTGCTTTTCAAGATAGTCGGCCAGCTCGGTCATGCTCTCGAATCCGCTCAGCTTCGGACGGTTGGCGTCGGTGTATTTGAAGGCGAATTGCAGTATGAGTCCGCTCATCGTAGCTTCCTTGAAGTAAGAAGTCATGCCGAGCGTGTCTTCTGGTACGAATATGTCTGGCGTTATGCCGCCCCCTCCGTACACTGTGCGCCCGATGCTTGTGTGGTAAGCCGGTCCGGTGTGCCTGATGCTGTCTTGTGAGAAAAATTCGCCGTGCTGGTATCTCGTCAGTAGGTCTTCCTCATAGTCTTGGTTGTCTCCGGCGGTGTAAGGCTTTTGTATGCATCGGCCGGACGGAGTGTAATAGCGTGCCACCGTGAGGCGGATCATTGAGCCGTCGGGGAATTCGAGCTGCTGCTGTACGAGACCTTTGCCGAACGAGCGGCGCCCGATGATCGTAGCACGGTCGTTGTCTTGCATTGCCCCTGCAAATATTTCAGACGCCGAAGCCGAACCTTCGTTGATCAGCACTACCAGTGGTATGCGCTGGTAACTGCCGCGGCCGTCGCTCTTGTAGTCTTGGCGTGGAGACTTACGTCCTTCGGTGTACACGATGAGCCGGTCTTTAGGCAGGAACTCGTTCGCCATTTGCACTGCCGACTGGAGATATCCGCCGGTGTTGTCGCGCAGGTCGATTACGAGGTTGCTGAATCCTTCCTGCGACAGGCGGGCAAGGGCTATGAGCAGTTCGGGGTAGGTGTTCTCGCCGAAGTTCTTTATCTTGATGTATCCTGTTTCGTCGTCAAGCATGTAAACGGCATTCACGCTCTTTTGCGGAATGTCTCCGCGCGTTACCGTGAACTGCCTAACTTTCTTCTCTCCGTATCTGATTACGCCTATCTTCACCTTCGTGTCTTTCGGCCCCTTGAGTCGGCGCATGGCTTCGCTATTGGTCACTTTTTTACCGACGAACGGCTTGCCGTCCACGCTTACAATCTTGTCGCCTGCGCGTATGCCGACTTGGTCGGCCGGACCGTTCTTTATCACGCCTTGCACATGTATTGTGTCTTCCCTTATCACAAACTCAATGCCTACGCCAGAGAACGAACCTTTAAGGTCGTCTGTGGCCTGTTGTACGTCTTTGGCACTGATGTAGACGGAATGGGGGTCGAGGTCGGCAAGTATTTGCGGTATGGCCATGTCGACGAGCGAATCAATGTTCACCTTGTCTACGTATTGGTCGTCTATGATGTGCAGCAAGTTGTTGAGCCTGTTGCTTCCTGAATTTATAATGTTAAGCCTGTTACCGGAAAAGTGGTTCGTGTAAAATGTGCCGATGATAATTCCGATTACTACGCAAAGAGCCATTAAAAGCGGCATCAGGCGGTTGGATTTATTTGGTTTCATATTTCCGGTGATTGAATAAGTTAAGTTGTGAACGGATGTTGGTCGTGTGAGTTTTTTATGAGCTTATACTTCTGATTGTGATTACTGGTAGTCGTCGAGGTTTATCTGAACCACTTCGATGTTTGCCTTCGTCAACAGCTTGATGCCGTCGTCCAAGCGGTATTTCTCCCCGTAGACCACGCGCTTTATGCCGGCCTGGATTATGAGTTTTGAGCACTCGATGCATGGAGCGGCCGTTACGTACAGGGTCGATCCGTCGCTGTTGTTTGAACTTCTTGCCAATTTCGTAATGGCGTTGGCTTCAGCGTGCAGCACGTATGGTTTCGTTATGTTGTTCTCGTCTTCGCATACGTTTTCGAAACCACTGGGAGTGCCGTTGTATCCGTCGCTTATGATAGTCTTGTCTTTAACGACGAGAGCTCCGACTTTCCGTCGTTCACAATAGCTGTTTTCCGCCCAGATCCTTGCCATGCGCAGGTAGCGAAGGTCGAGTTGAAGTTGTTTGTCGTCCTTGCCGGTCATCATGTATGGTTTTATTAATTTATTTATGACAAAAGAGTTTGTGGTTAGCTCACGGTCTTGACTGCTAATTTGTCTTATTGCTTTTTACCGTTTTGCTTCCTTACTTTTTTTATTCCGTTTCTTTTCAGTAAGGCGTCTATTGTAGGTTCGCAGCCACGGAAACGTTTGTAGAGGGTCATCGGGTGTTCGGTGCCGCCTTTTGACAGGATGTTGTTCCTGAAGCTCCGTGCCGTCTCTTGGTTGAATATGCCGTGCTTCTTGAATACGCTGAAAGCGTCGGCATCAAGCACTTCGGCCCATTTATAGCTGTAATAACCTGCGGCGTATCCGCCGGCCATTATGTGGCTGAACTGTACCGTCATGCATGTGTCAGGCAGTTGTGGTGTGACCATAGCCTTCTGCCATGCCTTTTTCTCAAATTGCACGATGTCGTCGGTGAATGGTTCTTTCTTTGTGTAATAAGCCATGTCCAGCAGTCCGAAGCTGACTTGTCTCAGGCATGAGTATGCGGCCATGAAGTTACGGCTCTTGACGATGCGGTCAATCAGTTCGTCGGGTAACGGTTCTCCCGTCTTGTAATGGAATGCGAACGTGCGCAGGAAGTCTTTTTCTACGGCGTAGTTCTCCATGAACTGTGACGGCAGTTCGACGAAATCCCACCAAACGTTAGTCCCTGACAGGCTTTCGAATCTCGTGTTTGCAAACATTCCGTGCAGGGAATGGCCGAACTCATGGAGGAACGTCTCAACCTCGCCGAGCGTCAGCAACGCCGGTTTCTCGGCGGTAGGCTTGGTTAGATTCATCACCACGCTGACGTGCGGACGCACGTTTTCGCCCTTACGGTCGATCCATTGCCCCTGGAATTGGGTCATCCACGCGCCGTCTTGCTTACCTTTGCGCGGGAAGAAGTCTGCGTAGAACACGGCAAGATAAGTGCCGTCCTTATCGAACACTTCGTATGCCTTTACGTCGGGGTGGTAAGTCTGTAAGTCTCCGTTTTCCTTGAAAGTTATGCCATATAAGCGGTTGGCCAGCCCGAATACGCCGTTTATTACGTTCGACAACTCGAAATACGGCCTTAACATTTCCGAGTCGATGTTGAATTTCTTCAACTGAAGTTTGTGCGAGTAGAAGCTGAAGTCCCACGGCTCTACGGTGAAGTTTTCGCCTTCTATCTTTTTAGCGAGCTTTTCTATGTCTGCCACTTCCTTAATAGCCGTCGGCTTATATGCTTCAATCAGGTCGTCGAGCAGCTTGTAGACGTTGCGTGAGTTACCGGCCATACGGTGCTTGAGCACGTATTCGGCGTATGTCTTATATCCCAAGAGTTGTGCTATTTCGCGCCTGAGGTTTATTAGGCGTTTGCATATTTCGATGTTGTTTTCGCCGTTGTCGTGCGTGCATACTGTGTTGCGCGCCATGTACATTTGCTTGCGCAGCTCCCGATCGGTAGAGTATGTCATGAACGGTCCGTAGCTCGGGTGGTCGAGTGTGAACACCCAGCCCTCAAGCCCTTGCTCGCTTGCCGCTTGGGCCGCCGCTTCAATCGAGGTGGCAGGAAGCCCGTCAAGCTGTGCCTCGTCGGTGACGTGCAGCTTGTAGGCCTTGTTCTCTTTCAGTAGGTTTTGCGAGAATTTGAGCGAAAGCATGCCGGCTTCTTCCGTCAGTTTGCGCAGCTGTTCTTTCTTCTCGTCGTCGAGCAAGGCGCCGCTGCGCACGAATCCGTCATAGCAGTTGTCCAAAAGCTGCTTTTCTTCCAGGGTAAGTTTGCGGTGGTGCAGATGTACGGCCTTTATACGTTCGAACAGTCGTTTGTTAAGCCTTACGTCGTTGGCGTGTTTGGTAAGTATCGGCTGAAGTTTCTGCGCCAGGGCGTCAAGTTCGTCGTTAGTCTCGGCGCTTAGTAAGTTTGAAAATACGTTGGAAACGCGCGACAATAGGTCGTAATATCCGTCTTTGTCGTCGTCGACGTTTATTATGGTATTGTCGAAGGTCGGTTTTGCCGGGTTGTTTATCGTTTTCTCTATTTGCTCTTCGTCACGACGTATGCCTTCAATAAAGGCTTCTTCAAAGTCTTCAAGCCTGATTTTGTTGAAAGGTATGGTGTCGTGGGGAGTGTTATATGGTTCAAAGAATGGGTTTATCCGTTTCGCTTCTGTCATATTTTCATTCATACTGGCGTTTTTCTGAATTAATGATTACAAAGGTAGTAATTTTTTTGTAGGCGTGTCATACGCTTGTGTGTTTTTTAACTAATTTTCATTACGATTTGGTCAGTTACCTGAGTTGATGAGCTTTTCCAGTGCTGATATGTTTATCTCGCCGCGCCTGAGCGATATTATTTTCTCGTCGTTCATGGCGTTTAGCTCGCGCGACACGTTAAGTCTGCTCTCGTTGATTTCGTCGCTGAGCCTTTCCATTTTTATGCGCAGCGTTTTCGGGCCTGCCGGCCGCAGGCATCGCGTCTCGATGAAGCGTATTATCTTGTGGCGGATGTCTTTTGGCTGCGTGCGCCACGGAAAACGTGTCAGCCGTTGCGATCTCGTGCAAATGATGTTGAGCATGTTGAGCCTGAATATCTCGTAGTTGTCGGCAAGGGCGAGCATCTCCATTTTCCCGAGGCTGATGAAGTTGCAGTCGGTCACCGTCTTGAATGTGTATGTGTAGCGTTGTGTCAGCCCGAAAATCCGTTCGAGTTGCAATACTTCAGGGGCGTTGAACGTTTCGGTTATGGAATATCCGTTGTCGTCAGAGTGTCCCGTGGCGCTTATGGTTCCGCTCAACAGGAAGTACAGGTTGTCGCAGGCGTCGCCTTCGTTTACTATTGTCTTGCCTTTGTGGTAAGACATGTGTCTGAACTTGGTGGTGGCTATAACCTGCCCGAGGTCGTTTTTGCTCATGCCTTGAAACAGCGGAAGCTCGAGCAGGCGTTCGTGAAGTTTTATGTGCGGCATGTGGCGTTTGTGGTGAAAGTGGGTTTACGGGCTTGTGGTTATTTTGAAATCTTGTCCCTCATTGACGGTGAGTACCATACGGCGTTGTTGCCTTTGTCATCTGAGTATATGAAATATGCCATCAGTTCTGGGTGTCTGCTTAGGATGTTCTTGGCCTTGTCCAGTCCCATTACCATGAAGGCCGTGGCATATGCGTCGGCCGTGGCGCAGTCGTCGGTCAAGACGGTCGCTGAAAGGATGTTGTGTTGCACCGGATACCCCGTCTTCGGGTTTATGGTGTGCGCGTATTTTTTACCGTTCTTATAGTAGAAGTTTCGGTAGTTGCCGCTTGTGGCCATAGCCTTGTTCGTAACGTTCAGTATCGTTTGCAGTTCTTGGTTGGTGTTAAGCGAGTCGTCCACAGGCTTGGTTACTCCTATTTTCCAGGGCAACCGCTTGTCGTTAATGCCTTGTGTTACTATTTCGCCTCCTATTTCCACCATGAAGTTCTCTATCCCTTTTTCACGCAACAGCGTCGCTACTACGTCGCATGCGTACCCTTTGGCTATGGCGCTGCAGTCGAGCATTATGCGTGGGTCGCTTTTCCTAACCTTGCCGTCGGTCATTGACAGTTTGTGGTATCCTATCAGTTGCCTTAGGCTGTCTATTGCGTGCTTGGTAGGCTTTACGTCGTTATTGAATCCGAATCCCCATGCGTTCACGAGCGGGGCTACCGTAATGTCGAAAGCTCCGTCGGTGTCTTTTGATATCTTTTGTGCCATGTTGAACACCTCGGTGAACATCCTGTCCGCCTTGACGTCCTCGTTTCGGTTGATTCTTGATATGATTGATTGCTTGTTAAACGGCGATAGCGATAGGTCTACTTCGTGCAGTCGCGTTTCAATGTCGTTTTTCAGGTTGTCGTTGTTTTGGTAGATTATGTTGTACACGGTTCCGAAAATGAGTCCCGTGTCTTTCTGGTAGGGCGTCGACTGTTGCTGCCTGACTATTATTACCGTCCCGACGATGAGGAACAGCAGGAACGCCGACTGCCAAATCAGTTTCTTCTTGTTTCCCGAATAGCGTGATTCTCCGGTTGTAGTCTTATTGTCCATATTCGATTAAATGTCTATAGTGACGTTGAAGGTTCCTCCGAGATTGCTCGTGCCCGTCTTGCCGTAACCGGGTACGTACCATGAGTTGCCGAGCGGTCCGTCGTCGTATGACAGTCGGCTGCGGTACCTTACGCTCCATCCCAAGTGTATCGGGCCCCATATTTTCGCGTCCACGCCGATTACGGCTTCCAGCCATTGGTATGAGCATTTTACGCCCGACGCCTCATACGGGGCGGTGTTTCCCCACACGGGGTCGGTCATTCCGGGGTGTGACAAGTCGTATTTGAATGATGTGAACGCATATCTTACTCCTGCGAACAGGCGGTAAATGTCGTGCTTGTTTTTCAAGACGTTGAAGTCTATGCCGATCCTTGCGTAAGGCGCGCTTGTCTTATAAGATATGTTGGTTGCGTCGTCATTGTGGTCGGCCTTGCCGTATCCGAGCTCGACGGTGGGGAAGTATTTGTCTTTCAGGTTGATGCGCAGGCCCGCCTCGTATTGACCGTAGTCGCCGAACATCATTTGCGCCGGCCCGATGAGGTCTGCAAACACGGCGAATCCCTTAAAGAACGCCGTCGTGTCCTTCTTGGCTTCACCGCCGTCTTTTTGCGCGCGGGCGGTGGTTGGAACCGACGCCAGCGCCAGCAGGCTAATCGCGAGGCTTATAATATATGTAGATATGTTTTTTTGATGTGTCATAGCTTACGTCGGGATTTTTTACGACTATCGAGTCAATGGCGTTGTGGGTAGTGCCGACTGACGTTATCGTATGGAAATACAACGGCGAACACTCCACCGACTCAAAGTGGGGCTGGTCTGTCTTTACTACGGTTACGGTGTCAAGCAACGTGTATCCGGCCACCGTGTCGATCATCTCGAAATAGAATACGTCTTGCGGTTGCGAATAGCTGATGGGCAGCGAAAACTCCGTAGTGTTGGTGTTCAGGTTGATTAACACAGAGTCGTTACCGTCGATGGCACGGCTTGTGGATACCGACAGAAATTGCGTCAGCGTGTCCTTGCTGCCGTCGGGCTTCATCAGTTGGTATTGGGTGTACACCAGGCTGTTAAGCGGACACTCTATTGACGAGCACGAGGCGGTCAGCAGTAAAAGCGCCAGGAAATAAAATTGTAATACCTTCATCGGCTTTTTATGGTTCATCATTTACTGTTCGCATGCGCGGCCCGACCGTCGTCGGCGTGGCGGCCGTCGGACGGTTGCGAATCAGGCGTCATGAGTGTTGTTTAAGTTTACTTCTTCTTCTATCTGGTAATCATTGCGCCCTAACGAGTTGCGGCTTATCAGGTCGCCCAGGAATCCCGCGAGGAACAGTTGTGTGCCTATCATCATCATCGTAAGCGCGATGTAGAAGTAAGGCGACTCGGTAACCAAGCGTTGCGGAATGCTGTGGGCAAGCGAATACAGCTTGTCTACTCCGATGATGATTGCCGATACCAGTCCGATGAAGAACATTATCGTGCCTAAGAAGCCGAACACGTGCATTGGCTTGCGTCCGAATCCGCTCAGGAACCACAGGGTTATCAGGTCGAGGTAGCCGTTGAAGAAGCGGTTGAGGCCGAATTTCGACTTGCCGTATTTCCTTGCCTGATGGTGTACCACTTTCTCGCCGATCTTATCGAAGCCAGCGTTCTTTGCCAAATACGGTATGTAGCGGTGCATCTCGCCGTAGACCTCGATGTTCTTAACCACGTCGCGCCGGTAGGATTTCAGACCGCAGTTGAAGTCGTGCAGGTTCTTAATCCCGCTTATCTTCCTTGCCGTCGCGTTGAACAGCTTGGTAGGTATTGTCTTCGACAGAGGGTCATAACGCTTCTGCTTGTATCCGGATACGAGGTCGTAGCCGTCTTCCTTGATCATACGGTAAAGCTCGGGAATCTCGTCGGGCGAATCCTGCAGGTCTGCGTCCATCGTTATCACGACGTCGCCTTGAGCTTCCTTAAACCCGCAATACAGTGCGGGACTCTTGCCGTAATTGCGGCGGAACTTGATGCCTTTTACGCATTCGTTGTCGTGGCTTAGCTTCCGTATCACGTCCCACGAGTGGTCGGTGGAGCCGTCGTTGATGAAGATCACCTCGTAAGTGAAGCCGTTTGACTTCATCACGCGTTCTATCCAAGCGTAAAGCTCCGGCAAAGACTCCTCTTCATTATATAAAGGTATTACTACGGATATGTCCATTGCTTTTAGTTTTTTAGGGTGGATGTGAAAAGCGTGAGCATGCGGAGCCCCCGCGTTTGCGGGCGTCACGTATGTTCGGCTCTTCCTTTTTTAGAATCTCCTTTTGCTTCTCGACTTAATCATCGCCGCGATGGGCAGGCTTACCGCAAAGCCGAGTATCATGTTCATCGTCAGGAATTGCAGGGCAATGTCTATCGGGCGTAGCGACGCCAGGTTGTCCATGGCCAGCTTCATGTCCTCGGGCTTCATTCCGTAAGCACCGAGCATGGTCTTGAACTCAGGGGTGCTTGTTATCTCGGTATATTGCGAGAGCATGAATCCTTCGTCGATGAACTGGAAATAGATGAATTGCGCCGCCGCCATCAGCAGTGAGGCGTAAAAGTATGTCAATACGCCGTAGAGCAAAGCCCTGCGGAACGATATCACGCTTTCAAGCACGTTGTCGCGGTATCTCTTAAGGCGCATTGACGCCAATACGATTGAAAACGTACCTACCACCACGGAGACGAAACCTAAAAGGGGATTGTAAAATTCGCCGATGAAAAAGGCAAAACTTAGTATCCACAGACCGCCTACTACGGCTCCGTCGATGCGTGCGTAGGCCTTCAGTTGCTCGTATTCTTCGCGTGTAGCCATTCTCTAATTGATTGTTATAAAGCGGCGCGCCTGTGACGGAGTCCGCTAACCGGCTGCAAAATTACTCATTTTCCGTAATATTAAGCCGTGAGGCTTCCTAATTTTTTATTTTTTTATAACCCGTTGGCGTAATTGTTTTTAGCGGCACGACGATGATTACAGTTTCAAACGGTGTCATTTCAGCCTTCAATACGCGGCCTTTTGCCTTCTGAAAGGCATCCTTTTACGCTGTGAAAGGCTGCCTTTTGCAGGCTTGCCGGAAGCAAGTGAAAACCGTAAGCAAAAGCCGTTGAAATGCAATAAATCGAAAGGAAGTGTGGTAAAATAAGGAATTTATCAGGAGTTGACAGGACTAACTTAACAATTTCATGACCGTAAACCAACACAACCGTATGACCGTAAAACCGCATAGTTTTACTTGAGACGTAAGCGTATTGTCTGAAAATAAGTTAAAAGCAATGCGAAAAACATTGCAGGGTGTGGCTTGTAGATAAACTTTTATTACCTTTGCAGCCGCTAAGACGGGCAAGTCTTACACGGCCAGCTCCCTTCGAATCCTCCAGGACGGGAACGTAGCAAAGGTAGTTGGTTGTAGCGGCGCGATGTAAGTAGCTTGCCCACCCGCCTCTTTAGCTCAGTTGGCCAGAGCACGTGATTTGTAATCTCGGGGTCGTTGGTTCGAATCCGACAAGAGGCTCAAAACGAAATGATTTGCAAAACGGGGGAGGAACCGAGTTGTTCCTTCCCCGTTTGTTTTGTGTTTAGGCTTTCGGTGTTGTTTTGATGATGCGAAAGCGGCGTATGCGGCGTTATTCAAATCCGTGTGTCATGGCGGCCTTTATTCGATATATTTTTTGTAAAACCGTTTCATTACTTCTATAAATTCGTCGGGAAGCCTTTTCATTACCTCTTCTTCTATGTGCGCTGGTATCTCCTTATAAAATGCTTCCGCTATTCCGCCCGTTATCGCTCCCATTGTGTCGGCGTCTCCGTTTAGCGATACTGTCAAGCGTATGGCGCTTTCATAGTCGGTGCTTTCCATGAATGCTATGATTGACTCGGGCACTGTGCCCTGGCAGGTCACGTCAAACCCGTAAGTCTTTCTTATATCGTCGCAGGTCCTGTCAAGGTCGTAGCCAAAGGTGTCTTCTACGAACTTCCTTATCTCTTGTTTGGATTTGCCTGTGCGCGCCAAGTAGATTGAAGCCGCAGTTGCCTGTGCGCCCTTTATTCCCTCCGGGTGGTTATGCGTAACCTCCGCACTTTGTTGGGCCGCACTTAATGTCTCTTCAAGCGTATCAAAAGCCCAGCCTACTGGGCTGACTCTCATTGCTGAACCATTACCGAAGCTGTTGTAAGGCTCGGGATTGTCGTCCTTAAGCCATTTGTGGAACATTCCGCCATAGCCCGCATCGGGATACCTGTTGCCGTAGTCTTGCATGATACCTGACAGGCTGTCGCCCGTCAGCAGCCAATCGGCATGGGCAACGGTCATTACCGTATCGTCGGTGAAAAAAGAAGAATCGCCGTTGAAGAGCTTGAAATCAACCGTTCCTGCCGGACGAAACTCATAATATGATCCTATCACATCGCCGGCTATCGCGCCTAAAAGAATGTCGTTCATTGTTAATTGTTCGTTTTTGTTTTATTTGGAATATCATAACGGCGTCAGGCTTATTCGTCCCGTCCCGTCCGTCTAGGCCTTGCTAAAAGTTTGTTTGACAAACGGTTGATAAAAAAATAAGAGGACTTCTGAAAAGGCCTTGATTATCAACCTCTTAGAAGTCCTCTTTGTACGCCTGCAGGGGCTCGAACCCTGGACCCTCTGATTAAGAGTCAGATGCTCTACCAACTGAGCTACAAGCGCATTGCAAATGTTGTTTCTCAAATGCGAGTGCAAAGGTAGGGGTTTTATTTGAAACGACCAAATGTTTCCTAAAGTTTTTTTCAAAATTCTTTAAAAATCATTGTTTCCGGCGGTTTTTATGCCTGAAACGGCCTGAAAACGGCAAGTCGTGCATGACGTAAGGTGATGTTAAAGGGCGTGCCTCCCGTGTACCTTTATATTATATGTAAGGCTGGTGGTAATGCCCGGATTTGTAAAAGGCGGCAAACGGCGTTGTAAAAGGTAACCTTTCGGACTGCAAAAGGTAACCTTTTAGACGATGAAAGGTAACCTTTTGCATCACAGGGGTAATTTATCGTATTTGACGGTGATTATTTGCCGATGATTTGTACGGTTCGGAAAAATTCATTACCTTTGGATTTGTGTTTTGCCGCATGCCTACGGAGAGACGCCTTAAACAATGATTGGTATGGAACAGATAATACGACATTTTACCGACGACGACCTTTATAAGTTCACTATGTGCTGCGCCGTGATAGACAATTTTCCGCGCGCGCAGGTCAAATATATGTTCACCGACCGCGACGATACGGTATATCCCGAAGGCTTCGCGCGTGAACTTGAGGAGCAGATTGCCGCGCTTGAGAACGTGACGGTAAGTGAAGACGAGATCGACTTCATGCGCCGCCGATGTTATTATCTGCCAGAATGGTTTTTCACTTACCTTAAGGGTTTCCGCTTTGACCGCCATTGGGCTAAGGCCTGGCAAGACTGCGACGGCCGCCTGCACGTAGAGTTCGAGGGAGGCTGGGCCGACACGATATTTCTTGAGGTAAAGGTGCTCGCCATAATCTCCGACCTTTATTATGAGATGACGGGGCAGGACAAACTGTTCGACTACGACGCTTATTACACTAAGACTTACAAGAAGGCCGAGCGGTTGTTGCAGGCCGGGTGCGTGTTCAGCGACTTCGGCACGCGCCGCCGTGCGTCGTTCGCGGCCGAAGACACCGTGATACACGCCATGAAGGACTGCTACCTTAGCCGCGAGTGGCCGGGCAAGTTCGTCGGCACGAGCAACGTCTACCTTGCAATGAAGCACGACGTAGTGCCCGTGGGCACTATGGCGCACGAGTTCGTATGCGCCATTGGAGGCATGTACGGTCCGCAGATGGCCAACAATATTGCGATGAACCTGTGGCGCAACACATTCCGCGGCGCCCTCGGCACGTATCTTTACGACAGCTTCGGATGGAACATCTTCAACCTGAACTTTTCAGAAGACTTCGCCAACCTGTTCAAAGGGCTGCGCATAGACAGCGGGGACAACCGCGACCAGCTTATGCGCATCGTTGAGAAGTACCGCTCGTTGGGCATAGACCCGAGGACTAAACAGGTGATATTCAGCAACGCCCTTGACACCGACGGGGCCATCGAGATACAGCGGTTTGCAAAGGATTACTGCCAACCTTCGTTCGGAATAGGCACTCACTTCACCAACGACTTCGACGGGGTGAAGCCCATGAATATCGTGATAAAGCTCGTTGCGGCCAAGATAACCGAGGCATGGACGTTTTATAACGACACCTGCAAGTTGAGCGAGGACGAGGGCAAGCACGTCGGAAAGCCGGAAGTCGTGAAGCGGTTCATGCAGGCGCTGAACATGGAAAAATAAACCTGACAGAATATTTCGTAAATGCCACAACACGTAACCGTTGTAGAATACAATGATGATTGGCCGGTCATATTCGCTGCCGAAGCAGACCTGATCAGACGTATATTGGGTGGAATTTGTGTTACCGTACACCACATTGGCAGCACGTCGGTGCCGAGGCTTGCTGCCAAACCCGTAATAGACATTATGCCAGTAGTGAAAAACATAGCAGAAGTAGACGGTTCTGCTTCAGAGTTCGCCAAATACGGTTACGAATATTTAGGCGAGTTCGGAATACCCGGACGGCGTTATTTACGCAAAGGAGGCGATGAACGCACACACCAAGTACATATTTTCGCCGAGACTGACACTCAAAATATCAAGCGTCATCTTGCTTTCCGTGACTATATGCGCACGCATCAGGCGGAACGTGAGGCTTACGCCGACTTGAAAAAGATGCTTGCAGAGAGATTTCCTTACGACATTGACGCTTATTGTGACGGTAAGGATGCTTTTATTAAAGGTATTGAGGCCAAAGTTGCGAACAAGGCCTGAACCGTGCGGAAGTAAGACATGGCAGGCTTGTTGACAACTGCTTAGCCCACATTGTGCAGCTTGTAGGCTAAGTGTGTTTATGCCACTTGTTTATGATTATCGGCGAGAGAAACGTCGATGCGACAACGAGTAGCCACAGGTTGCCCGTCAGTGGGTTGTTGGCGGAAATGAAACTGGCGCAGTTCCCGCCTCCGGCCAGCCATAACGACAGCTCGAACGCTACGGTGAGCACGGCCCAAAGGAAGCCCGTTTGAACGCTTTCGCGCAGGCTGAACCTTCCCAGCCGAGGCAGGGCGAGGGCGCTTACGGCCATTATCAGCAGGCTGAGTGATATTCCGCTCAGGGGCAAGGCGACGGCTTCGCCTATCATATCGTTTAATACGTATTCGCGCAATCCTCCGTTGAGCACGGCCAGGGGAATGAAGCAGAGCCAGATTAAGAGCGATTTAAGGATTTTGTTTATTTGACCGTCTTGCCGTTTTCCCATTCCGTCTTAGTTATTCTCATGAAGTGTTCCGTGCGTATGTCTCCGAGCGGCGACGGCTTGTCGGTTTCCGTATGGTGGTAGCTGAAGCCGCACTTGTCCATAACGCGGCGTGATTGATGGTTGCCGTCGTAATACGCACACCATACTGCCGACATGCCGAGCTGCGTGAAGCAGCGTCTAAGCAGCATGTCCACGGCTTCGGGCGCATAGCCGTTGCCCCAGTGGCACCGGCCTATCCAGTAGCCTATTTCAGCTTCGTCGGTTCCGAACGGCCTTTCATGCAGGCCTTTGCCTACCATTATGCCGGCGCAGCCGATAGGTTCACCCGTGTCTTTCAGAGTTACGGCGTAAGTCTCGGGGGCTGCGAACACCGTCCTGATAATCTCCCGACTATGCTCCACCGACTCGTGCGGCGGCCACCCGGCCATAGGGCCAACGTCCGGGTCTTTTGCGTATTCGTAAAGCGTTTCGGCATCGGTGTCTTTCCAACTGCGCATGATCAGTCTGCAAGTCTCAAGCACGTCTTTGGTTATTCCCAGCTGTTTCCTCATCTTGAAGTTCGTCATATACAGGCGGTTTGCCCTTACCCTTTGCTCTTTTTCTACGACGTAACCTTTCCGTTCAAAGAACGGCCGGGCGGTTATGCTTACTTCCGAGGTAATCACGCCGATGCCTTTGCTCCTCGCGTACTCCTCCATTACGCCGAGCAGGAGTGTGGCCACGCCCTGCCGCTGGCAGTCTTTATGCACGAACATCGAGTGCAGATAGCCCTCACCGTTTATCGCGGCGAAGCCCATTATGCCGCCTGTCGCGTCAGTGGCTACGACTACGTACATCCCGTCGATCAGCTCCTCCCATCGTGCGCGGCCGTCCATGCACGACGCCCAGTCGGCCGTTTCCTCTTCGGTATAGTCCCTGCGGTTCACAGTAGTCACCGTTTCCCGGAACAATTCTCTAAGCGCAGGAATGTCTTCAAACGTAGCCTTGCGGCACGATAAGCCATTATTTCCCATTTCTCGAACCATGCAATTCTCCTTGTCTGCTTGTAACCTGTCTGCTTGTCAACTGAACATCACGCTTTTACAACGTTTATGTAAGGATATGGAATCTCGATGTTCTCGGCATCAAAGCGTTCCTTTATCGACTTAAGTAGGTCGCATTTCATGGCAAAGGCGTTACCAGCCGACGCCGCCCATGCCCATGCGCGCAGCGTTATGGCAGAGTCGCCGAGGTTGGTAACACGGATTATCACCTGCGGCACGTTGTTCTTCTTATCCGCCTCCGAGCGATGGTCTATCAGCATAGGGTGCTTCATCGCCTCGTCGCGCATCAAGTCGATGGCATGGTTCAGGTCAGCCGTGTAGGACACTCCCACCTCCACGAAGGCGCAAGTAGACGTGTCGCCGTAAGACGAATTGATGATAGTGCTTGAGTTGATTTTGTTGTTAGGTATGAGTATCATGCGGTTTTCGGCATCGCGTATCACGGTGTGGCGCAGCGTTATCTCCATAACCGTGCCCTTGATGGTGCTGTCCACCTCAACGAAGTCGCCCAACTTGAACGGATGGGAGAAGATGATGAACATGCCGCCGACGACGTTCGACAGCGCATCTTGCGATGCCAAGCCTACGGCCATGGCCACGATTCCGGCACTGGCGAGTATCGAGTTGCTCACCTTTTCCATGCCCGGTATCAGCGAAAGAAACGCCGCCACACCTATTATATATATGGCGGTGATTATTATCCGGCGCATGAAGCTCACCTTAGTTTCGTCTAAAATAATCTTGCCCTGCCGCCTCATTGAGCGGCGGAACAGGTATTTCGTCACTCCCGTAAGTATGCGAACGAACAGGTATATGATTGCTCCCTTGATGGCGAAGCCTACGAGCCAGCGCACCGACACGCCGAAAATTACGGTGTTGAGTATTTCCTCCATAGTTCTTAAGTTTTTACTTTTGCAGAAGATAAGCTGCGCTCGGAAAACCGGGTGGCGAGCCATCTTTCCGCTTGCTGTATTATAATCTGCAAAAATAACAAATATTTTCATGCTTTGCAAGTTTTGCATTGCGTGATGCATGTTTATCTTGCGTATTTCGGTGCGTGATGGTTGTTGTTCCGGAAAAATAGCTAACTTTGTATGTCTTGAATTTAAATCTAAGGAAGGTATGGGGCGTTTTGACGGGCGTAAGCCTCCGGTTGAGGGCTTTCTTTTTACGGAATATGATTTCGTTAGCGAAAATCCAACGTGCGGACGGCATGATTACGACTTCGGCGACTTGTTCAGCCGGCTGTCGCGCTCGGCGTTTCGCAGTCGTTTCCGCCTTAAGCCGGCTGATAAGGAATACGCAGAAGAGAAAGGCATGGACGTAATCCGCCGTCACGCCGAAGACTTCGTGCGCAAGCGTCTTGCGCCTGCCGTCATCCCGAACGACGGACGGCAGACGCCCATGCGCGGCCACCCTGTGTTCATAGCGCAGCATGCCACGGGCTGCTGTTGCCGTGGATGCTTCGAGAAATGGCACGGAATACCGCGCGGACGCGAGCTTACGCCCGACGAACAGGCATACGCCGTTGCAGTGATTATGGAATGGATAAGGCGGCAGATGTCAATCCGTAATATTTAAACGCTTGATCGTTACAAAGTAAAAGGCCGCATATTGTCGCGCAATATGCGGCCTTTCATAAGCTAAAAGGTTACCGATTGCAAGCCGAAAGGTTGCCTTTTGTAATGCTATGGTTTATATACAGCAAAGTGGTTTTTATCCGTAAGATTACTATCTGTAGGCGTAATGCTTAATCCCACTCGTCGTCGCCTTCGTCAAAATGGTCTTCGCCGTCGTCGCGGTGGCGGCGCAAGACGGGCTTGTGCCTATCGTCCCACTCGTCGTCGCCCTCGTCGAAACGGTCTTCGCCGTCGTCGCGGTGGCGGCGCAAGACGGGCTTGTGCCTGTCGTCCCACTCGTCGTCGCCCTTGTCGAAACGGTCTTCGCCGTCGTCGCGGTGGCGGCGCAAGACGGGCTTGTGCCTGTCGTCCCACTCGTCGTCGCCTTCGTCGAAACGGTCTTCGCCGTCGTCATATCCGCCAAATCTGAAATTCCGACCGTGCAACCTGCCGTCGGCCCATTCGTCGTCAGTATATTGCGAGGCTACCCCACGCCGCGACACGATGTATATTCTGTCTGTCCGGTCGTTGCGTTCGGCCTGTATCGCGTAAAACAAACCGTCGGGCGTTTCGACGGCTTGGTTGTCGTTGTCGTCGACGTTCTTAAATGTGAAGCCGATTCTTTCCATGACCGACAAAGCCCATTCAGGCAGTCCCGTGCGGCGGACGTCCCATAATGTGCGCAGCCATTTGCCTCCTCCGTCGAACAATACGATTTTCTCTTTACCCTCGTGCCGTATCTTTATCTCTACCAGTCCGTCGTCAGTGTCCCTGTCAAGTATGCGGCATCCCGGGTATTTCCTTCTTACAAAGCCCTCGTTATCACCGCCGCCGACATCAGTCACCGCCGTCGCCGCCATGCTTTCTGCGGGACTGTCGCCGCCGAATATCTTCATTCCGCCTGCGTATGCCGTGATGAAACAGAACGCTCCGCCTATCACGGCTGTTATTATCAGATGTGATTTCTTCATAAGAATAAAGTTTTTAGTTTTACGGATAAGTTATCTTACATGATGTTTTCAGTCGCAAAAATAGCATGAAACCGTGACATATTGGTTATCGGACGCATGTTTTATATGTTAAATTTTCATACCGCAAGCATCGTGCGGCATGAAAGCAAGGGACAAAACAAAACCGGAACCGACATCCGTGCCGGTTCCGGTTAACACTTGTTTGTGCTTTTTCCGTTATTTGTCGTCTTTCTTTAAAGAGTCTTTCAGGTTGATGGCATCGAGCAGTCTTACGGCGTCTACGTATTGCGCTATGCCTTCGGCCACCTTCTTGGCGTCGCGCATTGCGAGGACTACGGTAGACGGACGGTTGACGACATCGCCTCCGGCGAACACACCTTTACGGCTCGTCATGCCGCACGGGGTGTCGCGCGTGAGCACGTATCCGCTCTCGTCGGTCTCTATGCCCTTCGTTGTCGACACGATGCGGCTTGCCGGCACTGAGCCAATGGCCATCAACACCTTGTCTGCTTTTTCCGTGCGACGCTCGCCGTTGTGCTCTATCACAACGCCGCTGAGCGTACCGTTGAAGTCGAGTATCTCTACAAGGTTCGACTCCCAGTTGAACTTCACGCCCTCCTTCACGGCATCCTCGTATTCGGAGCGCAGGGCGCTCATATCGTCGATGGTCTTATGATAAATCACTTCAACGTCTCTCGCACCCATTCGTATGGCCGTGCGCGCAGCGTCCATGGCAGTGTTGCCGCAGCCGAGCACGAACACACGGTCGCCGTCTTGTACGGGGACATCCTCGCGGTCGATGCTGCCCTCGTTGTAAAGGCTCACCTTGCGCAGGAAATACACGGCCTGCCTTACGCCGCGCAGGTTGCGCCCGGGGATGTCGGGCTTCCTCGGCTTTACCGTACCCGTACCCATGAAGATGGCGTCGAAGCCCTGCTCGAACAGCTGGTCGATGTTGAGGTCGGTGCCTATCGTTGTGTTGCAGTGGAACACTACGCCGAGTTCTTCTATCTTCTTTATCTCGCGTCTCACAACTTCCTTTGGCAAACGATATTCTGGAATGCCGAACATTAGCACGCCACCCGGCTCCGGCTCCATCTCGAATATCTCTATGTTAAATCCCTGCCGCGCCAAGTCGCCTGCTATGGTGAGGCCTGCCGGACCCGAACCGATGACCGCCACCTTGCCGCGCGTCTTCGGTTGCAGCTTCTCGCGGATGAGGCCCATGTTGCCGTCGAAGTCGGCAATGAACCTTTCTAATTTGCCCACGTGTATGCCCTGGCCCTTCTTGGCGAGCACGCAGTGCCCCTCGCACTGCTTCTCGTGCGGGCAGACGCGGCCGCATACGGCCGGCAGATTGCTTTTGTCGTTGATTATTTTCATAGCGTTACCGAGGTTGCCCCTTGACAGCTCGTTTATCCAGTCGGGTATGTCATGGCTTATCGGGCATCCCTTTTTGCATTGCGGAACCTTGCAATGCAGGCATCTCTTAGCCTCGTTGATAGCCTCGAGCATGGTGTAACCTTCGTTCACCTCGTGAAAAAGTTGTTTCTGTTCTTCCATATTTTTATGTAGTTTGATTTGTTTTGCGTGCAAAGATAGTGCAAATCGAGAGCAATGCAAAATAAAAGGGCGATAAACGGGCTTTTATTTTCATTGCCGAGATGCCGCCTGTCTTATCCAAAGATAGTGCAAATCGAGAGCAATGCAAAATAAAAGGGCGATAAACGGGCTTTTATTTTGCATTGCTCTCTTCCTTATTATATATATGTGACGATCCGGTGAGGTAACCATTGGCACAGGAAAAAGCATGCGCTTTTTTGTCCGTAAAGTATCGAACAATGATTTGAAACGGGCAAGGTTGCCGGATAAGATGAATTTTTTACATAATAATTTTGTTGGATATTGAAACTTTTATTAACTTTGCAACGAAGTGAGAAGATGCCGACTACGTGGCGGCTTACTGTAAGCGGCGTTATCTCGATGTGTGAAAAATTACCTGCATAACTACTGGACTTGCTAAATTTTACAAACATATGACGTGGTTACATGTGCTTCCCGGCTCACGATTTGTCAAATTGCCAGTCTGGTTGGGAGTTCTACTCTAGGGAAATTATTTAAATTATGGTTTCAGCATTTGACCGAACATATAAACTAGGCGTATTGTTGTCAGTCATAGATTGGCTGACGTTTAATGTCATATTCATTCTTGGTTATTACCTTAAGTGGTGTCCGTTCTTTGAATGGAACAAGGATTTCATGACTTATCTTACCGTCGCAAACATATCATACGTAATAGCGTTGCAGTTCATCAACATAAGCCTGCATCATAGGCAGTCGCAACCGTCGATGGTGCTCAGCAACACGTCAAGGACCTCTGTGATGTTCGTAATGTTTTACGCAGCGTTCTTAGGCATGTTCACCGACGCGAATGTTCCGAGCGCATTGAGTTCGGCCTTGCTTGCGATAGCCTTATTCTTCGCGACGAGCGCCGAGCGCCTGTTTCTGCGGTCGTTGATAAACAAGCGGCGCAGGCGCGGGCACGACTTGGTGAATACTGTCATCTGCGGCTCTGACGAGATGCTGCAGAGGGCGGCTAATGTGATGAACAACGTGTGGACGGGCTACAACCTGTTGGGATATTTTTCAGACAAAGACTCCGAGCCGCTGGTTAACCATACTACGGGCGACAAACTGAAGCGGTTGGGCGATAAGGACATGATAATGGATTTTATCGAGAATAATCATGTAGACGAACTGTACATAGGCAGTGCTTCGATTGATCCCGATTACTTCAAGACCTTGTTGCTGCTGTGCGACAAGAATATGATACGCGTGTATTATGTTCCGCTGCCTGCCTACGGAGAGTTTCGTAAGGCGAAAGTGAAAGAGTTCGGCGACATATACATCATCTCGCAATACGACGAGCCGCTGAGAGATCTGCGCAACAGGATAAAGAAAAGACTGTTCGACATCGTGGTGTCACTGCTCTTTATCTGCACGCTTTTCCCGATAATATTGCTTGTGGTGTTCATCGTATCCAAGATAACGATGCCCGGTCCGTTGTTTTTCAAGCAGAAGCGCACGGGCTACGATGGCCGCGATTTCTGGTGCTATAAGTTCCGTAGCATGAAGGTAAACAAGGATTCAGACAAGGTGCAGGCCGTGAAGAACGACCCGCGTATAACCAAGTGGGGAGCCTTCATGCGCCATACCAACATCGACGAGCTGCCCCAATTCATCAATGTGCTTAAGGGCGACATGAGTCTCGTAGGGCCGCGTCCGCACATGCTGGCCCACACGGATTATTATTCGGAGCTTATATCCGACTATATGGTAAGGCATTACGTAAAGCCCGGAATAACCGGTTGGGCGCAGACCCACGGCGAGCGCGGCGAGACCAAGACAGTTGACGACATGCGCCGCAGGGTGGAAAAGGACATTTGGTATATCGAGCATTGGAGCTTTTGGCTCGACATACAGATCATGATGAAGACTGTATCCGATGCCGTGCGCGGCGACGACAAGGCGTATTGATTTTTACGGTTATTGGGTCTTACGGTTTATAAGGTGTTACGGTTATACGGTTATGCGGTCTTGATGGTTTAAAACCACTTATGCATAACCGTATAACCGTAAGATCCAATAACGGAGTAACCTTCAAATCTTAAAACCACATAACCTTAAACCCTAAAAATACATATTTTGCATAATTTCTTTTATCGTTGTTGATTTTTTATGTATATTTGCAGAATAGAACAAATTACCTTAGATTAAGCTGTAAGATTTACTAAAATAATAAACCTTTTAAGATTTTTATAATGAAAAAACAATTACTTAAATGGGGCGTGTTGTGTCTCGTGGCTTTTGTCACGTCTGCTATGACGGTGAGGGGAGTAACGGCGGCATTGACAGCCCACGATGAAACAGATTCGCCTTTTGTAAATAAGGTATTACCGAATGAAAACAGCGGGATGGCATCCGCTGCCGACCAAGATCAAAACATTCAGGAAAAGGAACTCTATTTTTCCGACTTTACGGAGTGGAAGGCTCTCGACGCTGCGGCTACGGAAACAATAGCGCACACGGCTACAACGAAATACAGCCATGAAGATATCTCGTTCACGGTTTACAACACAAACGTGGCTCCCGACCCGAATGCCATCGGTATCGACTGGAATAAGTTTGACAAAGACCTTGTAGGAGGAACTTTGCAGGCCGAGAAGAACGGAGGCTCGTATATCGTAACGTCGGCTTTGGCTTCAGTCACTAAAGTGACCTTCGTACATGGAGCAACCGGCGGCAACCGAGGCTGGTCTCTTTGGGCTAAGGGAGACGGAGATGCCGACTGGGTGCAGCTGACTACTGTTACTGCCGACCCGGCCGGATGGAGCGAGGTGTCGGCCAATGTCAACCGTACTAACTGTCAATTGAAGTTCACCAACCTGGCCGACGCCCAAAATGCGTACATGTTCCGTCTGAATATTTACGGAAATGTGGATATGTCGCTTACTCCGGCTCTCGGCTCGTTCAGCTTCAACGGACAGACATATCAGGCTGCAGACATATTCGAGGAGACTGAGGCCGGCGTGCAGGAGGCCACCATTGAAATATCAAACTCGGTGAAAATGCCCTCTGAAAGCAACCCTGTAACAGATATAACCTGTGATAACGGCGATATAGACGGCGACGTGACTTACACCGCTCAAGAAGACGGCTCGGTGGTGGTGACGATGAAAGTCACGGCCAACGGCGAGACGATGGTTTACAACGCGATCTTCGTGCATAAGCCTTATTTCACCTTATCTTATATAGACACCGACGGAACAACGGTGCTCGAGGCTTCGCAGCAGGTGGAGAAAGACGGTAAGATAGGCATTTTGAGGAATTACGACGGCGTTACGGTGGTTGAGGGTAAGGCCATGCGCGGTTGGTTTGTGTCGACCGACGGCGGAGAGAAATATACGGAAGACTACGTAGTGACGTCGGACATGAACCTTTACGCCGTAGCAACCGATGTCGAAACCGAAAGCCCGAAGGCCCGCTATACGTTTGACTTGACTGACGAGTTCTTCTATGATGAAGACCATGAGGCATTTAACGCCGAGGGAGCACAGTTTCATGACACGACTCACGGCTGGACGCTTGAGTCAAACGGAAAGATTGATTTGCTCGTAGGCGGACATGCTTACATCATCGCAACGCTGTGCCGTTACAGCAAGAACGACGCAGAACTGACACTGACTGATTCGAATGGCGAGGTGGTGGCTACGGCGAGTGGATACAGCTCGACGGACGGAAAAACGGTGATGATGGAATACACAGGTGGCGCAGGCACGCTGACGCTGACGGCCAGCAATGAGGTTTACCTGCACAAACTTGTCATTGCCAATGTTGAAGACGCTCCCGTGGAGAAGAACGAGCAGGGATATTACGTTGTAAGGCAGGGTGACGGCGGCAATCTGCTTACGGTGCTCGACATCGTAAACTCAATTCCTGACGAGGAAGGAAGGGTTTACGTATTCCTTCCTGACGGAAAATACGATCTCGGGAATGAAGTGCTCACTCCGATATCACGTGACAACATCTCGATAATCGGTCAAAGCATGGACAACACGGTAATAGTCAACGAGGCTCCCGTTGAGGGTATTGGCGTATCGGCCACATTCCTCGTTACCGCATCCGACACTTACTTCCAAGACCTAACCTTGCAGAATGCCTACGATTATTACCAGCCGGGATTTGCCGGGCGTGCCGTCGTGATACAAGACAAGGGCGAGCGTACAATTTGTAAGAACGTAAGACTGTTGTCTTATCAGGATACTTATTACTCAAACAATAAGTCGCAGTTCTACTTTGAAGATTCCGATATTCACGGAACGGTTGATTTCATTTGCGGCGGTGGCGACGTGTTCTTCAATCATTGCACGCTGACGGTAGAGCCTCGCAACGCCGACGGAAGCGGCGAGTGCACCCTTACGGCTCCTTCAACTGATGTAGCCGGAGGTAACAAATATGGCTACGTGTTCAGCGGATGTACTATTGACAGCAAGGCGGAACGCTTCAATTACGGACGTGCTTGGAACGACCGTCCGCGTTGCGCTTACTTGAACACCACGCTCCTGCAGCCCGAGCGTCTTAACTCAACCCGATGGACTACGGGCGGAATGAACGTGCCGGCCGACAAGTTCGTTGAATACAATACGATGGATGCAAGTGGTAAGGTAATCTCTCCTGAATCATGGGAACTTACTTTCACTAAAGACAGCAAGAGCAATACGTTTGAAACGATTCTTACCGACGAGCAGGCCGCCGAGTATGACATAGACAAGGTGTTCGCCAATTGGACTCCTGACGAATATGCCGCACAAAAGCAAATGGGACTGTTGCGCGGCGAGGGTACTACCCTGACTTGGGATGCCGTTGAAGGTGCTAAGGCATATGCTGTGTTCTTCGATGGACAGTTCATCGGCATGACTTCTACTAACTCGATGTCGTTTGCCTTTGAAGTTATTGACCCGACATTTGAAGGCTACACCGTTCGTGCTGCTAATGAGTACGGCGGTTTCGGCAAGCCTTCAAGCACGACGAGTACGGGAATAAACAACGTTAACGTAGAGAATGGCAGTGTTGTAAAGACCGATTATTACAGTTTGCAAGGTTCGCGTGTTAATGCTTCTTATAAGGGTGTTGTCATTAAGGTGGAAACCTTGAGCAACGGAACTACTAATACGGTGAAGATCGTAAAGTGACAAGACTTATTCCTTGACGGACGCTTAAGTCCGTCAAGGAAAATATTTTATACAATCTAAGTAAATAGTTTATGATTAAGATTAACAATCTATTAAAGTCAGCGTTGTTTGTGCTTGGAATGGCTGCTGCCGCTCCCGTTTTTGCACAACAAGACGCATTGCCTTCATTCCCCGGGGCGGAAGGTTTCGGTCGTTACACTACCGGAGGACGCGGCGGCAAGGTTATTCATGTGACAAACCTTAATAACGCCGGTACGGGGTCTTTAAGATGGGCTTTGGCGCAGTCGGGGCGCAGGACTATAGTGTTTGACGTGTCTGGAACAATTCATCTTGAAAGTGAGTTGAGACTAAAAGGTGATAATGTGACCATTGCCGGACAGACGGCTCCCGGCGACGGAATTTGTATTGCCGATTATCCTTTCGTGATTTCAGCTAATAATGTCATTATCCGTTTCATCCGTTTCCGTCTCGGCAATAAGTGTGTCGACAAGCATGAAGGCGACGGCCTCGGCGGCATGGATAAAAAGAACATCATTATAGACCACTGCTCGGTAAGCTGGAGCATCGACGAGTGCTTGTCGGTTTACGGTAGCGACAGTATAACCGTGCAATGGTGTATAGCTTCGCAAAGCCTGCGTAATTCGGGCCACTCGAAAGGTCGTCATGGATATGGCGGCAACTGGGGCGGAGCCGGTGCTACGTATCATCATAATTTGGTAGCCCACCACGACTCACGTACTCCGCGTCTCGGTCCGCGCCCGGGAACACAGACTCGCGAATGGATGGATTTGCGTAATAACGTAATGTATAATTGGGCAGGCAACGGATGTTATGGCGGCGAAGGCATGAAGGTTAATATCGTTAACAACTATTATAAGCCCGGACCCGCAACGCGCACACGCAATGAGAACGTGCAAAAGCGTATTGCAAAGATAGATATCCGCCGGTCTGATTATACTGATCACTTCACGGACAACCCTAATGAATGGGACGTGATGTGGCACGTTTGGGGCAAATATTATGTTGACGGTAATGTCAATCCGGATTATGCCGATGTTACCAATGACAACTGGACTTACGGAATCTATAATCAGATCGTGCAGTCTGATGTTGACAATACGTTTGACGATGCCGTGCGTGACACCATGCGTTTAGACATTCCGCTTAAATTCGAGCCTGTAACCACGCATTCCGCAGAGATGGCGTATGAGCGTGTGCTTGATTATGTAGGTGCTTCGCTTCATCGCGACTGGGTTGATGAACTTGTGATCAATGACGTGCGTAACGGTGAGGCTTCTTGCACGGGTCTTAATAGTGATACGAAAAGTCTGCCTGGTATCATTGATTCGCAAGACGACCTGAAGCAGGCTTTTCCCGATGCAGGCGACGATTGGAGTGCATGGCCGGAGCTTAAGAGTGAGCAGGCTCCGCTTGACACCGACCAAGACGGTATGCCTGATGAATGGGAAGACGCTAACGGACTTGATAAGAACAATCCCGACGACGGCGCGGCAGTGAGTGAAAACGGTTATACCAATCTTGAAAATTACATGAACGGCATAGTCGCCCACATAATGGACGGCGGCAATGAAGGCGGCCGGTTGCTCAGCGGTAACGACGAGTTTACTACCGGCATAAACGACGTTACCGTAGAAGAAGGCTTTAATGCCGGCAAGATTTATAATCTGCAGGGCATGGAAGTGAGCGAGCCTTTGCAAAGAGGCATTTATATCCGTGACGGAAAGAAGTTTGTCGTAAGATAATCTTTGAATTAAGAGTTAAGAATTAAGAGTTAAGAAAATATGCTTTATTGCAGTAATGGTATTTTTCTTAATTCTTAACTCTTAATTAAATTGTATTTTTTGTTTATGAAGAAACGAAATATCTTGTTATATTTAGCTTTTACGTGTGTCGTATCGGTAAATGCGCAAAAGCTGCCTTATCAGAATCCCGACTTGTTGGCAAGGCAACGTGCCGAGGATTTATGTTCGCGCATGACACTTGAAGAAAAAGCCCGTGTGATGATGAACAATTCTAAGGCTGTTCCGCGTTTGGGCATTCCGGCTTTCGCATGGTGGAGTGAAGCCCTTCACGGCGTTGGGCGCAACGGCATCAGCACGGTATTCCCGTCGTGTATAGGTATGGCGGCATCGTTCGACGATGTTTTACTCGAACGGATATATACCGCCGTCAGCGACGAGGCCCGGGCTAAGAACACCGCCCTGCGTTGTAAGGACGAGGGTACGTCCACTTATCAGGGACTGTCGTTTTGGACACCTAACATTAATATATTCCGTGACCCGCGGTGGGGCAGGGGACAGGAAACCTACGGTGAAGACCCTTACATGAATTCGCGTATGGGGCTCGCCGTGGTGCGCGGACTACAAGGCCCTGCTGACAGTAAGTATATGAAACTTTACGCATGCGCCAAGCATTATGCCGTGCATAGCGGGCCGGAGAAGACACGTCACAGTTTTAATATCGAGACATTACCTGCACGCGATCTGTGGGAAACGTACCTTCCTGCGTTCAAGGATCTTGTGCAAATAGGAGGGGTTAAAGAAGTGATGTGTGCTTACCAGCGTTTCGAGGGTGAGCCGTGTTGCGGCAGCAGTCGCCTTCTGCAGCAGATTCTGCGTGACGAATGGGGATTCAATGGACTCGTGGTAAGTGATTGTGGCGCGATCGACGATTTTTGGGAACCCGGTGCCCATGGCGTTTCTGCTGATGCAGCTTCAGCTTCGGCAAAGGCTGTGATAAGTGGTACCGATGTTGAGTGCGGAGGCAATTACAGGCGGTTGCCTGATGCCGTTAAGGCCGGTTTGATAACCGAAGAGCAGATAAATCGCAGCGTTGTGCGCTTGCTTGAAGCGAGGTTTGAACTTGGCGATTTTGATCCCGATTCGCTTGTTGAGTGGACAAATATTCCCGAGAGCGTCGTAGCATGCAAGGAGCATAAGGACTTGGCCTTGCGCATGGCAAGGGAGCAGATGGTGCTGTTGCATAATCGAAACAACACCCTTCCTTTGGCAAAAGACCCCGGTAAGATCATGGTTATGGGACCTAACGCGGCCGACTCGATAATGCTTTGGGGTATATATTACGGTCAGCCCACTCATTCTGTGACCGTGCTTGAAGGCATACGTAGCAAGATCGGTAAAAACGTGAAGTATTCAAAGGCTTGCGAGATAACATCGATGACTGAGAGCGAAAGTATTTTCGGCAAGTTGGCGGCTGCCGACGGCGGAAAGGGTATGAGCGCACGATTTTGGAACAATACGAATATGGAAGGCGAACCGGTTTATGAAACGACGTATTCCAACCAGTTGCGTTTCGACAACGGGGGAAACACCTTGTTTGCTCCAGGAGTGAGGCTCAATGATTTTACGGCACAGTTTCGTGGTTCGTTCGTTGCCGATGTTGACGAGACACTCGATATAGTCTATACCAACGACGACGGCTTCAGGCTGATCATTAACGGCGACACGCTGGCCAACCGTTGGAAGGCAGACCCATTGCGCTTTACCCAGCGTAAGTTCGCTGTCAAGAAAGGTCAGAAGTATGACATACAGGTCGACTACATGCAGCTTGCCGGAGGAGCTACCTTGAATTTTGACATCGCTTCAGTGCGTGACGTAAAGTCCGACGAGCTGGTAGCAAGGGCTAAAGACGTAGAGACCGTGATTTTCGTCGGAGGCATCTCGCCCAATCTTGAGCGTGAGGAGGCCAAAGTAAGCGAGCCTGGCTTCGATAACGGCGATCGCACAAGCATAGAGCTGCCAGCTGTGCAACGCGAGATACTTAAGGCCCTGCATGAAGCCGGCAAGAAGGTTGTGCTCGTGAATTGCAGTGGAAGCGCCGTGGCTCTTACGCCTGAACTGGAGACGTGTGACGCCATACTGCAGGCTTGGTATCCTGGCGAACAGGGCGGCAATGCCGTTGCCGACGTGCTTTTCGGTGATTATAATCCGGGTGGCAAGTTGCCCGTAACGTTTTATAAGGACGACAGCCAGCTTCCTCCTTTCGACGATTACCGCATGCAGGGCCGCACGTACCGCTATTTCCGTGGCGAGCCGTTGTTCCCGTTCGGTTACGGCTTGAGCTATACGACGTTTGTCCTCGGCACTCCCGCTTACGACGCAGCGTCGGGTAAAGTAACGGTTAAGGTGACTAACACCGGCAACCGTGAGGGCGTGGAAGTTGTGCAAGTTTATCTGCGCAATCCAGCCGATACCGACGGCCCTATAAAGACGTTGCGCGGATTTGCGCGCGTAGAGCTGAAGGCCGGCGAGTCTAAGGATGTTGCCATCGATTTTCCGCGTACTAGCTTTGAGTGTTGGGATGCTGATACCAACACGATGCGCGTTAAGCCTGGAAGTTATGAGCTGCTGGTAGGAACGTCGAGCAGAGATAAGGATCTCACGAAAATCAGCGTCGTTTTGTAGAGTTATTATAAGCATTCATAAAATAAAAACTCCGCATTCCATAATACTGAATGCGGAGTTTTTTTATTCGGCGATTTATCTTATCGCAGCCGTCGGTTTACTTGTTGATAAACTTCTTGCCGTTTTGGATAAGTATGCCCTTAGTGTCTTTGCTTACGCGTTGGCCTGCGAGATTGTAGACGGGAGCGTTAATGTCAAGTTCTTCGGTGGTAGCGTTGTTGATGCCGGTAGTTATGTCGTTGACCGAATATATTCGACTGCCGGTTGTCATTTCATAAGTTCCGCCGTAGTTTACAAGTTGTCCGTAAACGACAACCTTGTCGCCTTCCTTAATCTCTTCGCCGGTTGTGAACTTCTCTCCGTCGAGATAATATCCGCGGAAGATCATAAGCTGGCCTTCGGTACTCTCCGTATCGTTGATGTAGTAAGTAGCGTTGCCGAAGTCGGTTGAGATTTCGTCTATTTGGGTTATTATTCCCTTTACGTAAACTTCAGTCTCGAGTCCTTCGCCGGCGGCAATAAGCTCGTTAGCCTCAGCTACGGTGTAAGCCGTCTCGGGAGTGTTAGAGATGTCAACGCTCGGGCCGGCAGGCTCTGTCTTTCCGTTGAGCGAGTAGATTTCGCTGCCTTGTGCCATCTGCGGCGTGTCATAATAGAGAGACAGCTGGCCGTAAACTACAACCTCGTCGCCCACCTTAATTTGGTCTTCTGCGGTGAACCTGTCGCCGTCGAAGTAATATCCGCGGAATATCTCAAACTGGCCGTCGGTATTTTCCGTGTCGTTGATGAAGTAAGTGGCGTTACCGAAGTCGGTTGACACTTCATCGATCTCGGTTATTATGCCCTTTACATAGACTTTTGTGTCAAGACCCTGTCCTGCAGAGATCAGCTCCAACGCCTCGGCTACGGTGTAGGCCGTCTCGGGAGTGTTGGCGATGCTTGTAGGCTCTTCGCCGTTGAGATAAACGGTGAGAGAGTTGAACTGGGTATTGGCGGCAATCGTGAGCACTACGCTGTTGGCCGAGCCCGTCCATGTGGCGTTGTTGCCGTCAACGGTAATTTCGCCTGAGTCAGCCGTGTTGCCGTTGTTCCACTTTCCGCAGTTGAAGTCGATGCGTGTGATGTTCTCACCTTCAGCGGCTGCAATGGTCAGCGTGCCTGAGTACATGCGGAGTCGCGGCGTACCCGACCAAATGCGGTTGGCATTGTTTACGCCTTCGTCGGCGGGCGAGACGGTCACCGAGATACCGTCGACGGTGCACGTAGTCGGCTCGGTGAAGTCGCCGTCATGGGTTTCGTTTGTCGATACACCCGGAATCGACGGGAACAATGTTTCATAGGCATTGTTGAAGTCGATTGTTGTCTGTGCGAACGTAGTTCCGAAGAACAGCACCAGCAGACTTACTAATGATAGACGTAGAATTTTGTTCATAATCGTAAGTTTTTAATGGGTTAATGTAATAATGTTTACAACTCGTTTTGCAAATATAGTGTTTTTTCCATTACGGTAATATGTTTTAGTATTAAAATGTTGTTAAGACAAAAAAAGGAAAACATCAATTACGATGTTTTCCTCTTTTATTTTGATAAAAATGGTCTCTTACTTGATTACCTTGTCTGTCTCGGTCTTACCGTTGGCGTAAGTAATCTTGCGGATGTTAATGCCCTTTACAGGCTCGTTTACTTTGGCTCCGTCGAGCGTGTAATATTCTATCTTCTCTATTTCAGAAGTCATTGTGTCCACGCTGCCGATGCCTGCGGTTGGGGTGTATGCCGGATAGTATTCGTCTACTGCGCTGATGGCGTCGGCGTTCTGTGCCTTAACGATGTACTCTACGAGCGCATTGAGGTAAACCTCCACATTGGTGTACCAACCCTTTTCGGTGTCAAGCGTATAGAGGTTGGCATCGTCGGGATTGTTCGGGTCGAGTCCGTTGGCAATCTCCCATTCGTCGGGCATTCCGTCTTGGTCAGTGTCGAAACCTTCAGGACGCTGGCCGGTCGGGAAGTTCTCCTCGGTGTATCCGTTCACGTCGGAAACGAGGTCTACCAAGCCTGACTTCTTCGTTACCGAGCCGGTGTAGGTAGTCGTGCCCGTGCGGGTCTCTTCCATGTAGCGTGCGTCTACGTCGTCACGGTTGACTGAAGCTCCGCAGTAAGCTAAAATCTTCTCGTAGGCGGTAGCGGCAGAGTGTGTGGTCACTTCGCCTTCGGGGCCCGGTTCGTCCATCTTTATCCTGACGCACATCTGTCCTTTAGTGTTGGCTTGGTGCTCTACGGCATCTCCGTACATGTTGAGCGTGTCGAGGCTCCAGCGTTCGCCGTCAATCGTAAATACGCCGCCGTCGTAAGTCACTCCGGCCCAGTCCCTGTTCTCGGTTACGGTTCCGGTTTTTGTCTCAGTCGTGTTGCCGCTGATGTAATAACGGCTTGTCATTCCGAAGTATTCGGGATGGTCGTCGTCAGAGTTGCTTTTTGTTGAGACCGTAACCTTTGTCACTTGCTGCGCCTTACTGTCTGACGTGGCGGGGCCGCCTTTGTAGTAGTTGTTTACTATGTTGATTTGTCCTCCGCCCGGACCTCCGTAGCAGTCGCCGGCGTTGTTGTACATCACGCAGTTGCGGAAGTCTACGTTTTCGGCCTGCGTGGGGTTTTCCCAGTTGTATTCGTCAAACAGGTCGTTGTTCTTATATCCGGTCCAGCCGTAGCGTGCGCCGTTGAATCGCGGTGAGCGGTTAGACGTATGGGCGATGAAGTTGTGGTGGAAGCTGGCGAGCTTTCCTCCCCAAATGCCTCCGTAGCCGTGTGCTCCCTTGCCGTGTCCGGCGTTGTTGAGGCTTTCGGCTATAGTGCACCATTGCATGGTGAAGTTGTTGTTGTCATAGAATGATGCCACTTCGTCTATGCTCCAGCTGAACGAGCAGTGGTCGATGATTATGCCTTTCTTCTGCCTATCCCAAATGGCGTCTGCACCGTCGTTATGGTCTTTCTCCTCGCCGCGCCTGCATCGGATGTATCGCATTATAATGTTGTTACTGATGCGGAGAGTGCGGTAGCGCAGCGTTATGCCGGGATACGGTGCAGTCTGTCCGGCTATTGTCGTGTTGGCGCCGATGGTTAGGTCTGAGTTAAGCGGTATCACGCCGGCAACGTCGAATACAACTATCTTTTTCGTAGCACCGCTGACGGCAGCCCTGAACGAGCCTTCGCCTCTGTCGTTAAGGTTGGTCACATGCCTGATTTCGCCGCCGCGTCCGCCCGTTACGTATCGGCCGTGGCCTTCGGCTCCGGGGAATGCCGGAGCATCGTTTTGTGCAAGTGCAGTGGTTGCGCCTAAGGCGGCCATTGCTAAAAGTAAAAATTGTTTTTTCATTGTTGTTTATTGGTTTGTCGTTATATTTGTTTCAGCAGATTAACGGCAAGAGATTCTTCGCTTTTTGAATCCCTTGCCGCAAATTAAGTTTTTTATTTATTGAGTTTCTCTACGTCGTAGCCCATCTTCTCCATTTCGAGCGACGCCCAAATGAACGGGCCTACGCCCTTGCCGTCGTTGTCGCGTATGGGTTCGCTGATGTAATACTCGAACGAGCCGTCCCTGCGGCGGCCCTTAGCGTCGTCGGGGCCGAGACCGGACACCTCGCAGCAGCGCGTGAGTGACAGGGTCTTGTCGGCGTTGACCTTGACGAACTCTTTCAGTATGCCCTTGTAAGCCTTGAGTCCGGCCTCCTTGAGCGTGTCGTCGAAGTAGCCGAGGCGCGAGCCTTTGAGTAGCACGTAGGCGAACATCGACGAAGCCGTAGCCTCGAGATAGTTGCGCGGGTCGTCTACGTCCATTACGTCATACCACACTCCGGTCTTCTCGTCTTGGTATTTCACGGTGGCCTTCATCACATGGTTGAGCATGTCTATCAGGTTTGCGCGGTTCTCGTAGTCCTGCGGCAGTGCGTCGAGCACCTCGAGTATGGCCATCGCGAACCAGCCCTGGGCGCGGGCCCAAGTGTGCTGCGAAAGACCCGTCTCTGGGTTGGCCCAAAACATCTTTTGGGTCTCGTCCCAAGCGTGCTTCCACAGACCGGTCTTTTCGTCGTATGTGCGGTTATACGTCTTCGATATCTGCTCGAATGCGTCGTCGTAATACTTCTTGGCCTTCTTCTCGCCCTTGAGCACCGGAGCGCCCATTGTGTAGAAGGGATGGCCCATGTAAACGCCGTCGAGCCATACCTGGTGGGCGTAGATGGCCTTGTGCCACCACACTCCGTCCTTAGTTCTCGGCTGCTTCTCGAGCTGCTTGAAGATTGTCTTGAGGGCTTTCTCGAGCTTCTTCTCGGGGAAGAGCTGGTACATGCGCAGGATGTAGCGGCCGGGACGGGTGTTGTCGAGGTTGAAGTCTTCATACTTGTAGCCGGTGATGTTGCCCTTCTCGTCTATCATCTTTGCGGGATACTGCTTCAGGTAGTCGATTATGCTTGCGTCCTTGTAAGCAAGATAGGTGTCGAGCATGGCCTCCTGCTCTATGCCTACTACGTAGCCCCACTTGGGCTTCTTGGCGAAGTCGAGCATGCAGGGGTCGGGTATACGCTGCATTTCAGAGTGGGTCAGCCATTCGCTGTAGTTCTTATAAGGATACTGGTTGAGCACGAGCGAGCCGTTGATGAACAGATTGTCGTAGTTCATGTCCTTTGTCTGTCCGGTGATGTAGACGGGCTTCTCATATACACCGTCAAACTTGCAGTCCTTCAGGTTGATGTTGTAGACGTTGGTGCGGTCGTCGAAGGCCACCACCATTATGCCGTACTTGCTTTTCTGGCAGGTCACGTTTTCCATGTAGACGTTGCGCACGATGGGGTAGAAGCCGCGGCGGCCCACCTCCTTCGGCTCGTAGTCGAGGTTGATCTTGAGTACGGCCTCGGCGCACTGGCCCACTACGACGTTGCGCATGTAGATGTTTTCTATCACGCCTCCGCGGCATGAGTTTGTCTTGATGCGGAGTATGCGGTCGAGGTTGGGGCTGTCCATTTGGCAGTTCTCTACGAACACGTTGTTGCATCCGCCTGAGATTTCAGAGCCTATCACCACGCCTCCGTGGCCGTCTTTCATCACGCAGTTGCGCACGATGATGTTCTTACTCGGACGGCCCGCGTAGCGGCCCTTGCCGCCCTCGCGTCCGTCTTCGTTGCGTCCGCTCTTTATGGCGATGCAGTCGTCGCCGGTGTCAAACACGCAATTTTCGATCAGCACGTTCTCGCACGACTCGGGGTCGCAGCCGTCGCCGTTAGGACCGTCGTTGTGTACGGTGACGTTTCTTACCGTAATGTTCTTGCTGAGCAGCGGGTGCATCACCCAGAACGGCGAGCGCACCATCGTCACTCCCTCTATCAGTATGCCGTCACACTGGTTGAGGTTGATCATTTGGGGGCGCAGTCCCTTCTTCGGACCGAACACTCGCTTTTCGATCGGCACGCCGTCTTCAGCCATTTTCAGCAGGTCTGCGCGTCCGCCGGGGTTCTGCTGTTTCTCCTCTACCACTATGTCGCGGCTCTTGGGCGTCTTGCCGCTCATCAGCCACCACGTGTCGTCAGAGCCGTTGCCGTCAATGGTTCCCTCGCCCGTTATGGCTACGTCGGTCTCCTTGTATGCGTATATCAGCGGCGAGTAGTTGATGCAGTCAAGTCCCTCCCAGCGTGTCTCCACGAGCGGATAAAGGTCGCGGTCGAAGTGGAAGAACAGCGTGGCGCCCTTTTCTATCACGAGGTTTACGTGGCTTCTCAGCCTCAGCGCGCCGGTCTTCCACGTGCCTTCGGGTATCACCACGCGGCCTCCGCCGGCCTTCGAGCACGCCTCGATGGTCTTGTTGATGGCTTTCTGGTTTTGCGCCGGCGTAGCGTCGAGCGACGCTCCGTACTTCCGTATGTCGAAAGTGCGGTCGGCAAACTCAGGCATCCTGATGCTTTTTTCGATTTGTTCGTACTTCGCATCGTCCCACGCCGACGCGCATACCGCCAGCGGGAACAACAGGCAGAGCAATAATGTCTGTAATTGTTTCATAAGTTTAAGTTTGTAATGTATTTGTTTAATAGTTGATAGTTCTCATCGGTTGTCTATCCATGCGCTCGCGGCTCTTGCCGCCGTGAGCGCCAAGAGCTGTCGCCGCTTGCACGGCAGTTTGTAGATATTTGTGCACAAAGATACTGTAAATATTCGATTAAAAGAAACAATTGCGTAAGAAACGATTGATTATTAATGAATGTTTACAATCTGCCGCAGCCCCGCTCTCGGTCAGATGTCCGCCAAGACCGTGGCAGGGCGGTGACTTTTGTCAAGCGGTTGTGGGGTAGCGCATTGCAAAATGTCATATCGGTAATGTCGGTCTGATTTGTTGAAATAGGATTGCAGAGCCTCGTTACGGTGCCGCAGTGAGGCTTTTTTGAGGTTTCTTGAGTGCCGTTTTCATGTGAAAAAGGCCTTTTTACTTGCCGTTAGTCGCCTGTAAAGGTGTCGTTACGACTTATGGAAGTATGCTTCCTGCATGGTAAAAGGTCACGTTTCGGCGGCTGAAAGGTAGCCTTTTGCAGCCGTGCCGCTAAGATTTTATGCACAGATCGGTGCTTGTCGGGTTTGATGTTGTGATAATCAGGGATTTAATTTTGCACGCGAAAAAGCCTCGTATTTGCAGCCGTCGGCCTTGCGTTTCATAAAAACGCCGTTGTGTGAAGCCTGCGCAAATCAGTTTGTCACCGTTATTCCGACATACGTGTCAAAAGGTCATGCGTGCCGTAGTCAGGGCGAGAAGTGCGGTTTTAAATGTTACGGCGGTTATTTTAACGGTTTTAACTCAAAATGACGATATAAATGTTAAATATTTGATTTTCGTCATTGAAAATTTGCATTCTTCAATATAAAAGCATATATTTGCCACATCTTATTTATGATTTCGAACGTTTTAACGAAATCGCTTAGAGGTTGACAGCATCCTGCGTCAACCTCTTTTTATTTTACATTCTGCATTGCCGTTCGGCGGAAAATCCGTATATTTGCCCCGGTTAATTAAGTTTACGCCTATGAAGAAGTTGCGTGTTATCATGTTAGTGCTCGTAGCCGCCTTAACGCTCGGTTCGTGCGAGAGGGCGTATTTCGAGGAAGGCGAAGAGCCGGCCGAGACTGTCGGCGGAGACGACAACGGCGGTTGGTATGACGACGATACGCCCGGTGAGAACGGAGACTTCGCCCTCGGCGACGAGGTGGACGTGCAAACGTTCAAGACAAGTGCCATATACACGCAAGTGTGGGTGAAGGGCTACATCGTTGGCGCAGCCACGGGAGCCAACAATCGTAACAGGTACGAGTTCGGCCCGGAGTTTACTTTCGACACGGCCATCCTCTTGGCTGACACTCCCGATGCCTCCGACATTGACGAGGTTATTTCCGTCTGCCTGACGGGCGGCTCCGAGAGCCGCCGCAGCAAGTTGAATCTTAAGGACCATCCCGAGAACAAGGGGCAGCGCATAGCCGTGTTCGGCTTTCAGGACAGGTATTTAGGCTTGTTCGGCATCAAGACCATAGACGCTTACGAGTTTCCCACCGAATAGCATATCGGCCGCGCCTCACGGCGCAGCCGACGTTTATTGGTAACTTAATATAATGAAATCATGCGTATTGCCGGCCGTTGCCGGCAATGCGCCTTTACGGTTACGGGGCCTTCGCAGGCTGTGGCTCTTCGCCCGTATTGCCGTAAGCAGAGCCTGCGTCCGCACTTGCGGCGGCAGGCGTTCATGTCCGATAAGATGTTGTTGCGCCCCGGTCCCTTACATCGAGAGACGTCGGCTTGTCGTCATAAGGCAGGTCTTCTGACTTGGTTCCGCCTCCGTGCGCCTTCCCGCCGTAAAGAAGGGCAGTGGTCGTATGCTCGGAGGCAATAAAGGAACTCACAGCTGCGAGACAGTCGGAGATTCTCACTCCGTTCCCTTTTTAATCGCGTTGATTCGAACCTTATTCATCGGCAAAGATATGCATTATTTGTTAATGCCCAAAATAAAGATTGTTGTTTTTGTGAAATATTTTTGCGCAAGTAAACATTTCTTTTTATTTTTGCAACCGTATAAATCTATTTTTCTTAATTCATTACAATATTTACAGCCTATCGAAACACCGTTACTTCAAAGAAAAGAAGAGAAATAATGGAACATTTAAGTTTGTTGACTGACGAGGAACTCGCCTTGTCTTACATCGATGGGAACAACAAGGCCTTCGACGAGCTTTTGGCCCGTAACCAAGACAAGTTGTTCTCATACATATATTTTGTGGTCAGGGATGAGGACAAGGCGAACGACCTGTTTCAGGAAACATTTGTGAAAGTGATAACAAAGCTGCACCAGAAGCGTTACGTAGACAGTGGTAAGTTCAGCGCGTGGATAATGCGCATTGCGCATAACGTGATAATGGACTGGTATAGGGAGCAGCGTGCGCGCAACCTGATAGAGCCTACCGAGGAGAACGATCTCTCGAACCTCAGCGGCAACGACGTGCTGGAGCCCAACGTTGAGAACCATTATGTCAACGACCAGATAATGGACGACGTGAAGAAAATGATGAACCTGCTGCCCCCTACGCAGCGCGAGGTTGTCTTCATGCGGTTTTATCAGGACCTGTCGTTCAAGGAAATAGCTGAACTGACGGGGGTGAGCATCAATACCTCGTTGGGCCGCATGAGATACGCCATACTTAATCTGCGCCGTATGACGCGTGAACACAACATCGTGTTACAGCTTGACTAAATGGATGAGAATTAAGAATTAAGAGTTAAGAATTAAGAAAATATGACGTGACTGATAAGTAGACACTGAGGCATATTTTCTTAATTCTTAACTCTTAGTCCTTAATTTTATAACAGTTTGAGGCTGTGTATTACCGTCTCGGGCGTCGCCGACTTGAATATGTAGCTGCCGCTTACAAGCACGTCTACACCTGCCTTTACCAGTCTCGGCGCGGTTTCGGCCTGCACTCCGCCGTCAACCTCGATCAGGGTGTTCGTGCCGCACTCGTCGATCAGCTTGCGTAGGCGTCTTACCTTACCTATGGTGTTCTCGATGAAAGCCTGGCCTCCGAACCCGGGATTTACGCTCATAAGCAATACCATGTCGACGTCGCCGATCACGTCTTCAAGCATGCACACCGGCGTAGACGGGTTGAGGGTCACTCCGGCCTTCATTCCCGCCTCGTGTATCTCGTGTATCGTGCGGTTGAGATGCGTGCACGCTTCGTAATGTACGTTCATCATCATGGCTCCGGTCTTGGCCGTCCGCTCGATATAACGCTCGGGCTTGGTTATCATCAGGTGAACGTCGAGAGGCTTACGGCATATCTTCGCTACGGCGTCTATTACGGGAAAACCGAACGATATGTTAGGCACGAACACTCCGTCCATAACATCCAAGTGCAGCCAATCGGCTTCGCTGCGGTTTATCATTTCGATATCCGCGTGCAGGTTGGCGAAGTCCGCAGCCAATAATGAGGGTGAAACTAATGTCGCCATAATCTTCAGGGCATGTTTAGTTGAGGCAGTACGCCTCGTTTTTGCCGTTCATTTTTATTACCCGGTACGTATAGGCAATTTGTCTGATGATGTTAAGCGTTGTGCTCGACGGGCGTTTTTCTTCTTGTGTAAAATATTTCATAGGCTTTACTTTTTGGTGGATTGTATATTAATGTAACGCCGCCTATGTGCTTTTATTACACGCCGGGTGATATTTTTTCTTGTTTTCGTTGATATCTTGTGGTTTACACCCGGCCTGCATCCGTGCACCGGTCGGGCCGGGTGTGGAGTTTACTTGCACTTGTCTTTCAGCGACAAGAGGTATTCGTTCCTTTTCAGTGAGTTGTACTCGTCAAGCGAGATGATCACTATTCCTTTGTTTCCGCCGCAGTCGAGGATTACCGGTTCACCTCCGTCGGCTATCGAGCTGACGTATTTGTCAAGGTTTACTGCCAGGTCGATGTCGTTAGTCGTTCTCATTGTGTTATTGCTTTTTGTTTGTTAACGAGTATGATTCCACGTCCCTGAAGCCGTTGAGGAATGTCTTTGCGTCCATCCTTTTCTTTCCGCTTAGCTGTATTTCGTCAAGGCGGAGCCAGCAGTCGGCCGTGGCGACTAGCATTTCTCCTCCGTCAGCCATTATCGTTCCGGCGGGCTTGTCGGCGCATGTCAGCGTGGTGGCCGTGACCTTGAATACTTTTAAAACCGACGTTTTGCCGTTGCCGTTGTCCATTTCCGTCCATGCTCCGGGATAGGGTGACAGGCCTCTTACGAAGTTACGTATTGCCTCGCAGCCTTTGTTCCAGTCTATGCGGCACGTGTCCTTGAATATTTTCGGGGCCGTGTGCAGTTCGCCGTTTACGGGGGTCATGGAGTCTTGCGGCATCGAGTCGACGTGTCCGTCGCCTTCGATTATCTTGTCGACGGTCTTTAGCGCGATGTCGGCTCCGAGCCTCATAAGTCCGTCGTAAACGTCTTCCACGCAGTAGTCGTCTTTGATTTCAAACGGCTGTTGCATTATTATGCGGCCCGTGTCGATGTCGTGGTCGAGGAAGAAGGTGGTCACTCCAGTAAGTTTCTCGCCGTTGATTATGGCCCAGTTTATCGGTGCCGCGCCACGGTATTGCGGCAGTAGGGCGGCGTGTACGTTGAACGTGCCGAATCGGGGCATGGCCCATACGGCCTCGGGTAGCATCCTGAAGGCCACCACCACCTGCAGGTCGGCTTCGTATCGGGCAAGCTCCTCTATGAAGGCGGGATCTTTCATCTTGACCGGTTGCAGCACGGGCAGGCCTTTCGACAGGGCGTACTGCTTTACTGCCGACGGCTGCAGGGTGTCTTGGTGCCTTCCTACAGGCTTGTCGGGTTGCGTCACCACGGCCACGACGTTGTATCCGCCTTCGGTCAGGGCGTGCAGTGTCTCTACGGCAAACTCGGGCGTACCCATGAATATTATCCTTAAGTCTTGTTTCGTCATTTTTCGTTTTTTACTTATTCTAAGTGTTTATCCGTATGTTATTCCACCGTTACCGACTTGGCCAGGTTTCTCGGCTGGTCTACGTTCAGACCTTTTTCCACGGCCACGTGGTATGCTATCAGCTGCAGTGGAATGACCGACAGCAGCGGAGCGAGCGGAGCGAGCGTCGGCGGTACTTCTATCGTGGCCTCGGCAATGTTGTTCACTGCCTTATCGCCCTCGGTCACTATGGCGAGTATGCGGCCGTTTCTCGCCTTCACCTCCTCGATGTTGCTCAGTATTTTTTTGTAGAGCTGGTGGTGTGTGGCGACGAACACTACGGGCATGTCTTCGTCTATCAGGGCTATCGGGCCGTGCTTCATCTCAGCTGCGGGATAGCCTTCGGCGTGGATGTAGCTTATCTCCTTCAGCTTCAGTGCTCCCTCGAGTGCTACGGGATAGTTGAATCCGCGACCCATGTACAGGGCGTTGCCGGCGTAGGTCAGAGTGCGTGCTATGTCTTTTATCCTGTCGTTGCCGTCGAGCACTTTCCTTATCTTGTCCGGTATGTTGCCGAGTTCTTCTATCGTCTTCTCGTATTCGTCCTGGCTGATAGCGCCTTTAGCGTGGCCTAAGGCGAGGGCGAACAGTGTCAGCACGGTCACTTGTCCGGTGAAGGCCTTAGTCGAGGCAACTCCTATCTCGGGGCCTACGTGGATGTATATGCCCGTGTCAGAGGCTCGTGCAATGCTCGAGCCTACGGCGTTGACAATGCCGAAGCACAGAGCGTTGTTCTCTTTTGCCAGTTGGAACGCGGCCAGCGTGTCGGCCGTCTCGCCGCTTTGCGATATGGCGATGACCACGTCACCGGGCATGATCACGGGGTTGCGGTAGCGGAACTCCGAGGCGTATTCCACTTCAACGGGTACGCCGGCCCATTGCTCTATCAGCTGTTTGCCTATGAGTCCGGCGTGCCACGACGTGCCGCACGCCACTATGATAAACCGCTGTGCGCCCACCAGCTCCTTGCGGTAGAGGTTGAGCGTGCTCAGCACGATGCGCTTCTCCTTTAGCAGCAGTCGGCCCCTCATGCAGTCGGCTATGCAGTGCGGCTGGTCGTATATCTCCTTTAGCATGAAGTGGTCGAAGCCTCCCTTCTCCAAAGACTCAAGGTTGATGTCCACCTCTTTTACGTCGTGGCATATTTCCTTATTGTCGAGGTTTCTTATTTCCACGTTCCGTCCTATCTTGAGCAGGGCCACCTCGTTGTCGTTGAGATAGACCATCTGTTTCGTGTATGACACTATCGGCAGGGCATCAGACGCGATGAAGAATTCCCCGTTGTTTTCGCCGATGCCTATTACGAGCGGACTGCTCTTCTTAGCCACTACTATCTTGTCGGGATATTCGTTGTCTATCACGGCTATGGCGTAGGCTCCCACCACTCGGCGCAGCGCCATTACTACGGCCCCTTCGAGGTCTTTGCCGTATTCGTCTTGCATAAACTCTATGAGCTGTACCAGCACTTCCGTGTCCGTGCTGCTCTTGAACGTGTATCCCTTGCCCTTCAGGTATTCCTTAAGGCTGGCGTAGTTTTCTATGATGCCGTTGTGCACTAGAGCCAGTCGTCCGTTTTGCGATACGTGCGGATGGGCGTTCACGGCCGACGGTTCGCCGTGAGTGGCCCATCTTGTGTGGGCTATTCCTATTTTTCCCGAAACGTCTTTACCTGCCGTTATGGCTTCAAGGTTGCTAACCTTCCCTTTTTCCTTATATATGTTCATGCACCCTTCGTCGTTGACGAGGGCAATGCCGGCAGAGTCGTAGCCCCGGTATTCAAGTCTCTTAAGACCTTCAATGAGAATCGGGTACGCTTCTCTTTTACCTATGTATCCTACTATTCCACACATGTTGTTTCAATCTTTGTCGGCACAAAGATAATGCAAATCGAGAGAAGCGCAAAATAAAAGCGAGTGAAACGAGTTTTTATTTTCGGTTCCGAGACGCCGCTTGCAGGGCGGCCGTGAAAGGCCGACATTCCGAAAGGTGGCATATTGCGATGTAAAAGGTAACCTTTTACACGATAAGAGCTTACCTTTTGCGTCGTAAAAGGTAAGCTCTTGCAATGAACTGGTTATCAAGTGGTTGCGGATGCGCTTTAACGCATGCCGCTATAAGTCTGATTGATTAGTTGCCGTTCTTTTCCATTTTGCGTATCAGTGCCTGCTCTCGGTCGCTCTTGTCGGCAGAATGTTTCAGCACTACGGCGTCAATGTAGAAGATTATTTCCTCGGCCAAGTTAGTGATGTGGTCGCCGGCGCGCTCAAGGCGGAGGAACACTCCCTTGAAGTCAAGGCAGAAGGCGGCCTTGTCGGGATGACTGCCGATGTATTCGGCAAGGGCCGCCGTGGCCCCGGCGTTAATCTCGTCTACCTTGTTGTCTTTCTCAAACAGGCTGTTGGCAAGCGTGATGTCTTCTTTCTCAAGTGCCGTCCTCGACGTCGACAGCATGTCGAGCACGGCCTCGGCCATCTCCTTAAGCCGTGACTTTTCAATCAGTTCCTGGTCTATCGGCACGCCGTCCTGCCGGATTATGAACCGTGCCATGTTCTCGGCGAAGTCGCCTATGCGCTCAAGGTCGGTGTTGATTTTCAGCATGGCGACGATGAAGCGCATGTCGATGGCTACGGGGTTGTAAAGCACGAGGAAGTCTTCTATGTCGCAGTCGAGCTTAAGCTCGTAGGCGTTCACTCTTTTCTCGCGTATCAGCACCTCCCAAGCCTTCTCCTTGTCAGACGTGGCCATGGCCTCGCATACGTTTTTCATCTGGTCGTAGACAAGTGCCCACATGTCGAGCACTTCCTCGCGTATAGATTTCAGTTCGTCTTCAACAAATTTTACCATGATGTGAATGATTTAGTTTGTCCGCCTTGCCTCACTTGCGTGCGTATAGCCTTTTGGCCTTACGTGGAGCCGTGGCGGTTGGTCTTGGTTATGTGGTTACAGTCGTATGTCGTTATCCGAAGCGTCCCGTTATGTAGTTTTGCGTCTCCTCCTTTGTCGGGTGTGTGAATATCTTCGTGGTCTTGTCGTATTCTATGAGCTGCCCGAGATAGAAGAAAGCCGTCTTGTCGCTTACGCGCGTAGCCTGTTGCATGTTGTGGGTTACGATTACGATGGTGTAGTCTTTCTTCAGCTCGTGTATCAACTCTTCCACCTTAGCCGTCGATATCGGGTCGAGTGCTGAGGCCGGCTCGTCCATGAGCAGCACCGACGGAGCCACCGCCATTGCCCTTGCTATGCACAGGCGTTGCTGTTGGCCGCCCGAGAGTGCGTAGGCCGATTTCTTCAGCTTGTCTTTCACCTCGTCCCATAGGGCGGCGCCCTTGAGCGACTTTTCCACCCGTTCGGCAATGAAGGCCTCGTCTTTCACGCCGTTCACCCTTAGCCCATAGGCCACGTTCTCGTATATGCTTTTAGGGAAGGGGTTGGGCCGTTGAAACACCATGCCCACGTTCTTCCTTAGTTCGTCTACGTTGACCGAGCGTTCGTAAATGTTGCGTCCGTCGATGAGTATCTCGCCTTCGAGACGAGTGCCGGGTATCAGGTCGTTCATCCTGTTGAACAGTCGCAGGAATGTCGACTTGCCGCAGCCCGACGGTCCGATGAACGCTACCACTTCGTTTTCCTCTATGTTCATGTCGATGCCTTTCAAGGCGTGGAACGAACCGTAATAGAAGTCTACGTTTCTTGCTTCAATCTTGCTCATTTCTATTTTGTTTTATGATTAAGGATTACCGGGCATGGGCGCTCCCCGCAGCTTGCGGCGTAGGCCTGCCGGCGGCATGCCGCTTACGTTTGTCGCGGCTATGTTCCCCCGTCCGGCCCCTTAGTCCTTTTATTATAGTCGTTGAATTTATGATTATGGTTGTCAGTTCGTCTTGAGCTTGTTCTGGAAATAGTTGCGCAGCGCGTTGGCCAGCAGGTTTACCAGCAGTATTATTATCACCAGCACCAGCGCCGTGCCGTAAGCTATGGGTATTTGTTTTTCCATATCTGTGCCGCTGGTTGCCAGCACGTATAGGTGGTAGGGCAGGGCCATGCATTGGTCGAACACGCTTTGCGGAAGCTGCGGCAGGAAGTATGCAGCACACGTAAACAGTATCGGTGCCGTCTCGCCTGATACGCGACCGAGCGCGAGGATGAGGCCAGTTATTACGTTGGGCATCGCCATCGGGAGAATCACCCTGCGTATAGTCTGCAACTTGGTGGCACCGAGGGCGAGGCTACCCTCGCGGAAACTGTCCGGAATGGCTTTCAGAGCCTCTTCCGTGGTCCTGATTACGAGCGGCAGGGCGAGCAGTCCCAGCGTGAGCGAGCCGGCCAGTATGCTGTCGCCGAAACCGAAAAAGTTGACGAAAAGCGACATGCCGAAAAGTCCGAACACTATCGACGGGATGCCGGCCAGGTTGTTGGTCATCATACGGATAAACCTTACCACGCGTCCGCTCTTTGCGTATTCGTGCATGTATATGCCGCTCATTATTCCGAGAGGGAAGGCGAACAGCGCGCTGCCCGCCATGAGGTAAAACGTGCCGACTATGGCAGGCCATATGCCTCCGCCTTTCATTCCGTCAGACGGCGGAGTGGTGATGAAGTCCCAATCGAGCACTCCTGCTCCTTTTATTATGATGAACGCCAAGATGACGAACAATATCGTAACGATTATTCCGCTCAACACTCGGAATAAGCCGAAAGCCACCGTCTCTGCCAAGACCTTGCTCCGATGGTTGCCGGCCTGTAGTTTCTTGCTGCTGTCCATGATTTCTTATGTATGTTTTATTATGGTTACTTCTTGTTTCTGGCCGATATGTATTCTACGCTTGAGTTGATGATAAGCGTTATGAAAAACAGTACCACGCCGAGAAGGAACAGCGACTGATAGTGAGGACCTCCGGCGGGAGCCTCTCCCAGTTCGGCCGCTATGGTGGCGGGTATGGTGCGCAGCGGGTCGGTTATCGACAGTGGTATTACCGCAGCGTTGCCCGTCACCATGAGCACGGCCATCGTCTCGCCGAAGGCGCGGCCTATGCCGAGCACCACTGCCGACGTGATGCCCGAAACGGAGTAGGGCATTACCACCTTGTATATAGTCTGCCAGCGCGATGCCCCGAGCGCAAGGCTCGCTTCGCGTTGCGAGCGTGGGCAGTTGAGCATGGCGTCCTGGCTTACGGTGATAATCGTAGGCAGCGCCATTATCGCAAGTACGATGGCGCCGGCGAGTCCGCTTTCGCCTACGGGCAGGCCGAACACGTCTTGCAGCAGCGGCACGATGACAATCAGGCCGAAGAAGCCGTAGACCACCGAGGGGATGCCGTTGAGCAGCTCTATCACTGGTTTCAGTATTTTGCGCATCTTCTCGGATGCCACTTCTGACATGTAAATGGCTACCGCAAGACCGAACGGCAGGGCGAAAAGTATGGCGAATACTGTGACCCAGACTGTGCCGAGCACGAGCGGCACGAAGCCGAACTGGGGCGCAGGCGTGGCCGTGGGGAACCACTCACGCCCGAAAAACACTTCAGTGCCGGATATGTGGTGGTCTTCGAGCTTTTTCCCGGTGAATCCGTCTTTTATAAAACCGCTCGGCACGAAGGCTATTATTCCGCAGTTGTCGGCAACTATCCTCTCGATGCATTTGTCTGCGTTGGCGTAATTCTTGCCCAGCTCTTCGGCCGTGAAATATTTCTGCATGTCGTCGAAGCGGAACAGCATGATCTTCTCGTCTTTGCCTCCCACCTCTTTCCAGTTTGTTATGTCTTCGTCGAATATTTCCTTTATTTCCTTTGCGTTGAGTTCGTTTACGGGATTGTCTTTGTTCACCACGAGCGTATATCCGTCTTCTATCGTTTTTTGCGAGAAGAGACCGAAGCCTTCGGAAAACAGGAACACCACGATCAGCAGTATTATCACGCTGGTAAGAAAACCGCTGCACGTTATTATTCCCGTGACTATTTTCTCAAGAAACTTTTTCATATTAATTAAACGTTTTTTCTTTTTCCCGTCGCAAAAGTAGGGCTTAATCGTAACGAACGTGTGACACGCAGGTTACAATAATGTTACGAACGGCGGCATTGGTCCTGTGTAATCCAAATGTAACACATGTGTAACCGCAATGAAATTACTAAGCTGTTATTTCGCAGGCAACAAACAACAAAATGACGAAAATATGAACGTATTAAGACTTGTGATTATCGCTTTAGTCTCAATGTCGGCGATAGGAGCCGCCGGGCAAAAGATAAAAGGCAGCGACACGGTGCTCCCGGTGTCGCAGGAGGGTGCCGAGACTTACATGAAGCTCAACCCCAAAGCGCGCGTCACGGTGACGGGCGGAGGCTCGGGTGTAGGCATTTCGGCCTTGATTGACGGCACTACCGACATAGCGATGGCATCGCGCTCGATTAAGTTTAACGAGCGGGTCAAGATAAGCAACAGCGGCAAGCAGCTGCGCGAAGCCGTCATAGCCTACGACGCTTTGGCCGTTATCGTAAATCCCGACAACCCCGTGTCTCACCTTACGCGCGCCCAGCTCGAGGCCATTTTCCGTGGAAAGATAACCAACTGGAACCAAGTGAAGGATTATTACACAGGTAAGTACGGGCCCGACCTTAAGATAATAGTGTATTCGCGAGAGACTTCTTCAGGCACGTATGAGTTTTTCAAGACAAGCGTGCTGCGTGAGAAGAACTACATGGCGGGCGTGCTCTCCATGCCGGCTACGGGAGCCGTAATACAGTCGGTAAGCCAAACGCGCGGAGCGATAGGTTATGTGGGTATGGCTTACGTCAACAAGAACGTAAAGGCGGTAAAGGTGTCATACGACGGCAAGCACTTCGTCTACCCAACGATGGAGATGGGCCGCAAGCACGTTTATCCCATAATCCGTGAGCTTTATTATTACTATACGGCGGATAAGGCCGGCGTCGTAGAGCCGTTCATCAACTTCCTACTTTCGCCGAAAGGACAGCAGATAGTGATGAAGAGCGGTTATGTTCCGGCAAAATAGCTTCATCGTAATTGCAATACGCCACCTTTCGGCTTGCGAAAGGTGGCGTATTGCACGCTAAAGGCCGTGTATTGCGACTCAATACACGGCCTTTTAGCGTGCCTTTGTTTTTTGTATGCGTAAGGCGTTAAAATTCGCTGGTGAAATGGAAGCGGATGTGCTTGAAGTCTTGTTGCGCCATTTGCAGCACGTAGCCGGAGTCGGCGAGGAACACGTCGCGGCCGTCTTTGTCTTTCGCCATGTACTGGTATTTGCGCTTCTTGAACGCTTCCAGCTCGGCGGGGTCGTCGGAGTCTATCCAGCAGGCTTTGTATAGGTGTACGGGCTCCCAACGGCATTTGGCGTTATACTCGTTTTCAAGACGGTATTGTATTACTTCAAACTGCAGCTGGCCTACTGTGCCGATGATCTTGCGTCCGTTGAACTGGTTGACGAACATCTGGGCCACGCCTTCGTCCATCAGCTGGTCGATGCCCTTGTTCAGCTGTTTTGACTTCATCGGGTCGTCGTTCTCGATGTATTTGAACATCTCTGGCGAGAACGACGGCAGGCCACGGAAGTGCAGCTGTTCGCCGTCGGTCAGGGTGTCGCCTATCTTAAAGATTCCATTATCGGGCAGGCCTACTATGTCGCCGGCCCAAGCCTCGTCGATGGTGCTCTTGCGTTGCGCCATGAACTGTGTAGGAGAAGAGAACCTTACTGTCTTGCCCAGCCGCACGTGCAGGTACGGATGGTTGCGCTCGAAACGGCCGCTGCACACCTTGCAGAAAGCTATGCACGAGCGGTGGTTGGGGTCGATGTTGGCCGTGATCTTGAAGATGAAGCCCGTGAACTTCTGCTCCTCAGGCATCACCGTCCTTTCCTCCGCCTTCGTCGGGCGGGGGCTGGGGGCTATCTCGACGAAGCAGTCGAGCAGCTCTTGTACTCCGAAGTTGTTAAGCGCGCTGCCGAAAAACACGGGGGCGACCTCGGCACGGCGGTAATCCTCTACGTTGAACTCGGGGTAAACACCGTCGACCAGCTCAAGGTCGTCGCGTAGCTTCTTTGCGTCGTCATCGCCGATGCGGCTTTCAAGTTCGTCGCCGTCGATGTCTACTTCCACCTTCTCGGTTACGCGTTGCTTGTCTGGCGTAAACAGGTTGAGCTTCTGCTCGTATATGTTGTAGACACCCTTGAACTTGGCTCCCTGGTTGATGGGCCACGACAGCGGACGGACGTGTATCTCGAGTTCCTGCTCAAGCTCGTCGAGCAGATCGAAGGGGTCGCGCCCTTCGCGGTCCATCTTGTTTATGAAGATTATCACCGGCGTGTTGCGCATGCGGCACACGTTCATCAGCTTGCGCGTCTGCGCCTCCACGCCTTTGGCTCCGTCTACTACGATGATGGCCGAGTCTACGGCCGTCAGTGTGCGATAGGTGTCTTCGGCGAAGTCTTGGTGTCCGGGTGTGTCGAGTATGTTGACCTTGTAGCCTTCGTAGTCAAACTCCATTACCGACGTCGACACGGAGATTCCGCGTTGCTTCTCTATGTCCATCCAGTCAGACGTGGCTGTCTTGCGTATCTTGTTGTTCTTTACGGCTCCTGCCACTTGTATCTGCCCTCCGAACAAGAGGAACTTCTCGGTAAGTGTCGTCTTACCGGCATCGGGGTGCGAGATTATGGCGAAGGTGCGTCTTCTTTCAATTTCTTCCTTATAGTTCATTTGCGGTTGTGGGGTTATGGGGTTTTACGGTAGTACGGTTATGGGGGTACGGTTGTGGGGGTATGGAGAACGGTCAGTCGAACTCGAGCGGCTCGGTTTTGTCCTTAATGTAATAATCCGAGAGCATGCCGATAAAAGTGGTGATCTCCTTTACGGCGTGTTCGGTGTCGGGGGTTATCTTCTTTTTCCGCAGCCTGAGCATCATCACTCCGTAAAGGGCGTTGAAGCATGTCTCAATTTCGCTTTCGTCGTTGCCGGCTCCGCGCTTGCGCAACTCTACGATGTACGGTAGCACCTTATAATATTCACTGTTGTAAAACGGGAATTTCGTGCTTTGCAGCAGTTGTGCGTTCAGCTCTACCAGTTGTTGCATCACTATTTTGTTAATCTGCAGATGCCCTTTCTCGCGGCATCCTTCCTGGTTCATCATCCTGACGAGGTTTCCGTACCAGTCGGTCATCTCTTCCTTCTGCTCTTCGGTGTAGTCAAACTGCTGGATGTATTCTCGGCGTATTCGGCCCAGGTTGCAGTCATAAGCCCTGATAAGGTCTTCCACCTGCCACATGTACAGCAGGTATTCGGCTATGCTTTTCTTTCTTAATTCTTGCGATATGAACATAATTTGGGGTTATGCGGTTGTTGGGTTATGCGGTTATTGGGTTATGCGGTTTTACGGTTGTGTGGGTGTGCGGTGATGAGGTGTCATACGGTCTTACGGTCGTAAGGCTGGCCGCTTTCCTTGCGGTGGAAACTAATAATGGAACGACAGGTTGAACACCGTGCCTACGAGTACGATCAGCGAGAATATGATAACCACGCTGCCTATGATCTTGTTGATGATCATGATGCTGCCGTTGTCGAACTTGTTTCTTACCTTGTCTATCAGCCACGTAAGTCCGAACCACCACAGCAGTGCTCCGCATATTATGCTGAAATAACCAACGCACATGTGCAACGGATGCTTCGGTACGACGAAGGCGAACTGGGCGTAGGCTGCCATGAACAGGAATATGATCAACGGGTTGGAGAATGTTACGAGAAAGGCCGTTACGCCGTTGTGTATCAGCGTGCCTTTCTTATTTCCGCTGACGTGGATCTTCTTCGTAGGGTCTGACCGATAGCAGTATATCCCGAACGCCATGAGCATCACGCTGCCGGTGATCTGTAGGATAAAGCGGTTGTGTGTGTTGTTTACCAAGTCCATGACGAAGCTCATGCCGAAGCCCGTCACCAGCGCGTAAATGAAATCGCTGACGGTAGCGCCGACGCCCGTCACGAAACCGTACCAACGGCCCTTGTTCAGTGTTCGCTGGATGCACAGCACGCCAACCGGACCCATCGGAGCTGACGCTACGATGCCTATGAGCATGCCCTTGAATATCCAATCAAGTATGTCTAAATGAAACTGAAACGGCATAACGCGTGCAAAATTGCTAATTTTTTACGAAAGAAACAAATTTTGCGGATAAAAGTTTGCCGTGTGTGATAATTTTGATACCTTTGCAACTATTCGGAAATTTAATTAAAAATACAATATCATGACTTCACAATCTACGATAAAGCCTTACGTCATCGGGCTTGACCTCGGCGGCACCAACTCTGTGTTCGGCATCGTCGACAGCCGCGGAGACATTAAGGTTACCACGGCAATTAAGACTCAAGCATACGCCAAAGTGGAAGATTACGTAGACGCTTCGATTGAGGCGTTGCAGATAATAATCGACCAAGTAGGAGGTATCGGGAATATAAAGGCTATGGGCATAGGCGCGCCCAATGCTAATTATTATAAAGGTACGATAGAGTACGCCCCGAACATAGCTTGGGCGCATGAGTGCTGCGTGCCCCTGGCCGGCATTCTGAGCGACAGATTGGGCATACCCGTTGCCATAACAAACGACGCAAACGCGGCCGCCATAGGCGAGATGACATACGGCGTGGCGCGCGGAATGAAAAACTTCATAGTGCTCACCCTCGGTACGGGAGTAGGCTCGGGCATAGTGGTCAACGGCCAGTTGGTGTACGGCTGCGACGGCTTTGCCGGAGAGCTTGGCCATGTAATCATGCGCCGTGAGAACGGCAGGACGTGCGGATGCGGCCGCACTGGCTGCCTTGAAGCTTACTGCTCGGCTACAGGCGTGGCACGCACGGCGAGGGAGTTTTTGGTATCGACGGATGCTCCCTCGGTGCTCCGTGAAATGAATCCCGAAGACATTACATCTCTTGACGTGTCAATCGCCGCAGGCAAGGGTGACGAATTGGCCAAGCGCGTCTACGAATTTACGGGAGAGATGCTCGGTGAGGCCTGTGCCGACTTTGCCGCGTTCTCGTCTCCGGAGGCGTTCATCTTCTTCGGTGGCCTGACAAAGGCCGGCGACTTGTTGATGGATCCGATAAAAAACAGCTACGACAGGCATGTCATGCCCGTGTTCAAGGGCAAGGCGCAGTTCCTGATAAGCGGGCTCGACGGCTCGTCGGCCGCAGTGCTCGGAGCCAGCGCGATAGGCTGGGACATTCTATCGGCAGATAAGCTGTCTGCAGATAAGTAGTCGGATACGAGCAGACAATGATATTTCCTTGTTGCTTGTGCTTCATAGGCTATAAACTTGTCTGCTCGTCACTGAAACTTGTCTGTTATTAATACTTCAAATTACAATGAATCAACAAGAAGACATAAGAACGGCCGTTGAAGTGATGCGCAAAGGCGGCGTGATACTTTATCCTACCGACACGGTTTGGGGCATAGGGTGCGACGCCACCAACGCCGATGCCGTGGCAAAGGTCTACGCCATAAAGCACAGGGACGACTCTAAGGCGTTGATTTGCCTCGTTGACTCGGCCGTAAGGCTGCAGCGTTACGTCCGCAATGCGCCCGAGGTGGCATGGAAGGTAATGGAGTTGGCTACTAAGCCTACTACCGTAATCTTCGACAATGCCGTAAACCTTGCCCCGAATCTCATAGCCGAAGACGGCAGCATAGCCATGCGTATAACCTCCGAACCTTTCTCTAAGGAACTGTGCTACAGGTTTCAGAAGCCCGTAGTGTCGACCAGTGCCAACATCAGCGGTGAGCCCGCCGCCGAGAATTACAAGGACATATCCGAAGAGTTGCTCGGTGCCGTTGACTACGTATGCTACAGCCGCAGGCAGGAGAAGCAGCCGCACACGCCCTCAAGCATAATAAAGATAGGTGTCGACGGGCAAGTCAAGATAATAAGGAAATGAGCCAAACAAGCACCGAAGCCGGGATAACGCCCGACAAGCAGACGCTTATCGGGCGTATGATAAGCCTGAGGGAGCGATACGTCACCGACCGGCAGTTCACACTCATATTGAGCTTCCTTGTTGGCCTGTTTGCCGCAGTGGCGGCGTTCGTCCTGCATTGGCTGATAGAAGTGATTGCCGGCACGTTAACTTCGCGCTTTGACTCCGACACGTTTAACTGGCTCTACTTGGTCTATCCTGTCATAGGCATTTACCTTACCTCGCTCTTCGTTCGCTACGTGGTGAAAGACGAGATCAGCCACGGCATCACCCGCATACTTTACGCCATAAGCAGCAAGCGCAGCCGTCTGCGCGGACACAATTGCTGGAGCTCTGTGATAGCCTCGGCCATCACCATAGGCTTCGGCGGCAGCGTAGGAGCCGAGGCACCCATTGTGCTTACCGGCTCGGCCATAGGCAGCAACCTCGGCCAGTTGTTCAAGACGGACAATAAGACGTTGATGTTGCTTGTAGGCTGCGGTGCGGCCGCCGCCATAGCTGGCATATTCAAGGCTCCGATAGCCGGGCTTGTGTTCACGCTTGAGGTGCTTATGATCGACCTTACGATGGCCTCGCTCCTGCCCATTCTGATAGCGAGCGTCACGGCCACGTGCTTCACTTACATTTTCACGGGCAGCGAGTCGCTCTTCACGTTTACACTCGACAGTCCTTGGCCCGTGGAGCGCATACCGGCCAACATTCTGCTCGGAGTTTTCGGCGGCTTCGTAAGCCTTTACTTCATCCGCACGATGGGAGCTTGCGAGTCACTCTTCGCCCGCTTTAAGAACAGGCCGGCGGCCAAGCTGCTGCTGGGCGCGCTCATACTGAGTCCGCTGATATTCCTCTTCCCTTCGCTTTACGGCGAAGGTTACGGTAGCATCAACATCCTGCTGAGCGGCAAGACCGAGGCCGACTGGGACACTCTGCTGCACAACTCTCCTTTTTACGGTCAAGGCTCGATGCTCGTGCCATACGTAGGCATGGTGTTGCTCACAAAGGTGTTTGCCACGTCTGCCACCAACGGCGGAGGCGGTTGCGGCGGAACGTTCGCTCCTTCGCTCTTCATCGGAGCTTTTGCCGGCTTCCTCTTTGCACGCTTGTGGAACATTTACGAGATAGGCATATACCTGCCCGAGAAGAATTTCGCCCTGCTCGGCATGGCGGCCGTCATGGCCGGAGTGATGCACGCACCGCTTACGGGCATATTCCTGATAGCCGAGATCACGGGGGGCTACCAGATGTTCATTCCGCTGATGATAGTGAGCATCTGTTCTTACCTTACCATAATAATATTTGAGCCGCACAGCATCTACGGCATGCGCTTGGCACGCCAGGGCAAGCTGATAACCCATCATACCGACCGCGCCGTGCTCACACTGATGAGTCTCGACAGTGTGATAGACCGCAACTACACGGCCGTAGATCCCGACAAGGATCTTGCCTCGCTCGTACATTCCATCAGCAAGAGCCATAAGAACGTGCTACCAGTGCTCGACGACGCCGGCACTCTGCTCGGAGAGATAGACATCACGAAGTTGCGCCACATAGTGTTCCGTACGGAGCTTTACCATCATTTTAAGGTAAAGCAGCTCATGTCGCAACCCGAGGCAACGCTGTCTGTGAACGACACTATGGAGGAGGTGATGCGGCGCTTCGATGCCACCGATTCAGCCATGTTGCCCGTGCTCGACGGCGAAAACCATCTGCTGGGCTACATATCGCGCACCCACATGTACGCCATGTACCGCAAAATGGTGGCCGATCTATCGGAAGATTAAAAAAGAATTAAGAAAATATGCTTTATTGCTAAGCAACGAAGCTATTTTTCTTAATTCTTAAATTCTTAGTGTTTCACCATTATCTTGAAGCTCTTGTGTGTGCCGTCGGCGTTAACGTCGAGAATGTATAATCCGTTTGGTAACGTCGGTTACGTTTATCACGTTGCTCACGGAGTTGTGATAAACGGCGGCCTTTGTCTTCTCTATGTTTGTCGGCGGTCTTTTAACTAAAACAACGTGAGTTCGATGTAAGAACCTTACGTAATAAGCCGGCTTTTGTCAATGATGTCGATATTCATAGACGGCTTTTTC